>NZ_JAHCZE010000045.1:0-14290 GCF_018501205.1 Campylobacter sp. 2018MI01
CCATAGATTTGCTGGCAATATCAGCAAAATTTCTTCTTGTCTTATTAAAAAATATAGATACAAACAATACCCCATTTATAAAAAATTCACAAAATACAAACACTAAAGCTCTATTTAAAGATTCTGTAAAATTAGGAGTATCAAAATGTTCGCAATTTACAATTTTTGTCTTTGTAATCATATTACCAAAAGTTGCACCATACATATAAAAAAATATAAGAACATAAAAGAATTTAATAATAAAATATGCTTTTACATAGCGAAATAACAATATATTTAAATTGATATAATCTTCGTTATTTATTAAGGTTCTTATTTTAATTATTTCTTCATCATTTATAAAATATATCATTAAAATAAAGATAAGAATATAGCAAATTATAAAATCAGCCACAAAAGCAATAAACCTAGCAACAATATCGGCTAGTTGTTTATCTTCTTTTTCAAGCTTTTCTAATATTTTATCATCCATTTAAAACCCTAAACATAAATCCCCAAACAAGCGTTAAATTTCAAGGTCTTGTAACCTAAAAAATAGTGGAAGAAAAGCATTAAAGGCTGCAATTCACAATTACTTGCATCACAGAACACGGTTGCTTAAACTTAATCACATAAAAAAATCTGTTAGACCGAATATATTAAACCCGCGTTGTCTAGGGTAGTGTAATTTTACATAAAAAGCTTAATGAATTTTTACTTACCCAAGCAAAACTCAGAAAACATTGCATCAAACAATTCATCGCTTCCTGTTTTTTTACCAAAAAGAGATAATTTATTTAAACTTTCATTTAAATAATAAGCACAAATTTCAAGCTCATTAAAATTATCTATAGCTAAATAAATATTCTCACTAGCACTATAAAACGCACTTATTAAATCAGTATTTGTTAAAACCAATTCATTGTCTAATTGAGAATTTAAATAATTTTTTAATTCAAATTCTAAAGCTTTTATATCATTATTTAATGCTGATATTTTAATACCTTCTAAAGTATTTACTTGAGCTAAGTCGCTTTTATTTTGAACTATAAAATATTTTTTACCACTATTTTTAATGTATTCTAAAAGTTTTAATTCATCTTCTAAGCATTCTTTTGATGAATCAATTAAAAACAATACTATATCAGCTTTATTAATAGCCTCATAGCTTCTTTTAATGCCTAATTCTTCTATCAAATCATCACTTTGTCTAATTCCTGCAGTATCAACTAATTTTATTAAATGTCCGTGATAGTTTAAATACTCTTCAATACTATCTCTTGTAGTTCCTGCAATATCACTAACTATTGCTCTATTAAATGATAATAAAGCATTTAATAAAGAGCTTTTACCTACATTTGGTTTTCCAATAATTGCTAGGTTAAATCCTTCTATTAAGCCTCTTTTTTTCTCACTTCTAATTGCAATTGTTTCTAATTCTTTAGCGTTATTAAGTAGTTTTGCTTTAGCATTTTCTAAAATATCTTCAGGCAAATCATCATCAGCATAATCAATTGCGGTTTCTAAATAAGCTAAAGTTTTAATTAACTCATCTTGGGTGTTAGTGATTAATTCTTTAAAAGCTCCATCTATATTCTTAGATATTATTTTTCTTGCATTTTCACTCTTTGCAGCAATTAATTCATTTATTAAAAGTGCTTTTTCTAAACTCATTTTATTGTTTAAGCAAGCTCTTTTGCTAAATTCCCCTGCTCTTGCAAATCTAGCACCTAATTTATTTAAAATCATAAGTATATTTTGTGCGTTTGTAAAACCGCCGTGAATTTGAAACTCTACGCAATCTTCACCAGTAAAAGAAAAAGGGGCTTTAAAATAAATTATAATGCCTTCATCAACAAATTCATTTTCGTAAAATAGTTTAAAAAAGTGAGCATAGCGGGGATTATTTTTTAATTTTTCTGCGTTTTTTTGACTTAATAATTTTGATGCTATTTCTAAAGCTTTTTCCCCACTTAATCTAATAATACTAATAGCACCATTTCCACTAGCACTAGCAAGTGCTACTATTGTGCTATTCATTGTTTTTTAAATTCTCCATAAATTGCAATGTATCTTCCTAAAGAACTATCCTTTATAACTATATTTTTATGAGAAAATTCTTTTAGTAATTCTTCATATACTAGATTTAATAAACTTGTTTCTAATGGTCTTGTTTGGGCCTTACCTACTTCATCAATTTTTGTCTTTACTTCGCTTAAATGCTTTTCAAGATTTTCTCTTAATTTAGCAAGAACACCACAAATCTCAACTCTTGCGTGAAGATTGTATTTAATGTTTATTAGATGATTTACAATAGTATCTAGTGCTTTGTATTTATGTGCGTCTTTTCCTATTAAACTTTCATAAGAATTTGCAATAAATTCTACATTTACACTATTTTCATTAGCTGGAGTTACCACAACATCTCTTACATCAAAATATTCACTACAAAATAAATTTTTTAAATCTTTTGCAATATCTTCAATAATATTAATTTCAATTTTTTTCTTAACTTTTACTTCAATTATTGCATCTTTTTTAAAAAAACCTAAAAAACCAGCTTTTGGCAATTGAATTATTTCATACTCTAATTCTCTAATAGAGCAATTAGTTTCCTTAATTGCTCTATCAATAGCACCTTCTAGTGTTTTATCAACTATTTGCATTTTTTCCTTCTTTATTAGCAAAAATTTTATTTACAAACCATTGTTGAGCTAGTGAAAATGTATTATTTACACACCAATACAATGTAAGACCTGCTGGGAAATTTATAAAAAATATCACAAATACTAAAGGTAAGAATTTCATAATCTTAGCTTGTGTAGGGTCTTGTATAGTCATAGGAGTTATAACTTGTTGTAAAAACATAGTAGCACCCATATAAATTGGTAAAATATAATAAGGATCATGTATTGCTAAGTCATTAATCCATAAAGCCCAAGGAGCAGCCTTAAGTTCAATAGCATTTAATAATACCCTATAAATTGCAAAAAATATTGGAATTTGAATTAATATTGGTAAACATCCGCCTAATGGATTTGCCTTATGTTTTTTATAAAGCTCCATCATATGCATTTGCATTTTTTGTGGATTACCTTTATATTTTTCTTGAATTTCTTTAATTTTTGGAGCTAAAACTTTTAATTTTTGCATAGAAACCATACTTTTATAAGTTGGATATGTAAGACAAATTCTAACAACTATCGTAAGAATAACAATAGACCAACCCCAATTGCCTACATGTGAATATATAAAACTTAAAAATGCAAACATTGGTTTAGCAATAAAAGTAAACCAACCATATTCAACCACATTTGTAAGTTTTTCATTAACAGCTTCTAAAATTTTATGCTCTTTTGGACCAATATAAGCATTAAATGTATCATTTCCGCTAGCTACAACATAACCAACTGATAAATCTTTGTGATTTTTAACAACTACCTTAAATGGCTTTTCAAAATTGTAAAATGTGCTTGTGTAGTATCTATCAGAAAATGCAGCTATTATAGAATCAGTTTCAACTCTTTCATCATTTGATTTTATATCTCCATCTTCATAATCTACTTTAGTATCATCATTTTTGTAAATCATAGCACCATGAACTGTTAAAGTATCTGCTAAAACATTCGGACGCTCACCTGGAGTAATAACATAATCTCTTAATTTATTATCGCTAAAAGTAATTTTTACTTGATAAAAACCATTTTCTTTGAATGTTATAATTTTATTAACAATTACACCATTTACATCTTTACTTAAAACTAGCTCTTCACCAATATTTACACTACTTTTATTTGCTTTAAAAGTTGTATTGTTAAATTCTTTATTAAATTCACTATCATAAAAAACCATAGATAAAGGATATAAAGTAGTATTTTTATCAACTAAATTAATAGCTTCATTTGTTTCATTTAAAAATCTTTCATCTTTTAAAATAAAACTACTAATTTCTCCATTTTCATTGATTTGAACATCAAAATGCTCATTATTAACACTAGCAATAATATTATTTGTTTTTATTGCTTTAATATCTCCGATATTTTGAGTTTTTGTTTGTATATTACTAACTTCTTGCTTTTGAATTTGTTGAGTATTAGTAACAACTGGTTTAGGGATTAAAAAATCATAACCTATAAAAAAAACCATAGATAAAACTACAGCAATTATAATCCTTTTTTGTTGAGACATATTATCAAACATATTTTTCCTTTATTTGAATATTACTTTTACTATATAATAAAATTGTTTATCTTTTGGAACAAAAATCATTTTAAGTTTTTTTATCTTATTTTGATGTGTAAAAAGCATAATAGGTTTATGTTTAATTTTAATTATAGGATAATCAAAACCACCTACAAATAATTGATTACATTTTAAAATTCTTAAAGCTGTTAAAAAAAGTGCTTTAAAAAAATTATTATATTGAAGTTGAATAATCGCATATTGAGAGCAAGTTGGATAATATCTACAAGATTTAGGCTTTAAAGGACTTAAAAAATATCTATAAAATTCAACTAATTTAACAGCTAAATACCTAAACATTTTATTCCTTTAAACACCCCAACCTTTTAAGACTCCACTTAATATTCTTTTCTAATTCAAAATAACCTAAATCACTAAAACCTTTTTTTGCTACAAATATGTAATAACCGCTACTTATATTTGGATAAAGCTGTAAAAAAATAGCTTTTATTAATCTTTTAGTTCTATTTCTTACAACAGCACATCCTACTTTTTTACTTGCGATTACTGCAATTTTTTTAACTTCGCTTGGTTCGTGATAAATAACGCAGTTTTTAGCAAACCATTTTGAACCAATTTTATAAAGTCTAGCAAAATCTTTAGAATCATTTATGCTAGAAAATTCCTTTAGATTGCTAATCTTCTTCTACCTTTTGCGCGTCTTGCATTGATTACTTTACGACCATTTTTAGTCTTCATTCTTACACGAAATCCGTGAGTTCTCTTGCGAGGTGTATTGTGTGGTTGATAAGTTCTTTTTGGCATTTTTCTTCCTTAAATAAAAAAATTAAACGCATATTCTATCACAAATAACTTAATTATTTTTAAGTATTTTTGATATAAAATAAATTTTATGGATAAAAATACATATTTACATTACTTAAAATTATTCGGATTTTCCTTTTACAACGATAAGTTAAGCGTTAATAAAAACTACAATATAAAAGATATAAAAAATTGCAAATTATGCAATTTATACGAAAGTAAAAATAATTTTTATACAAATAAAGTAATTAAATCAAATATTTTCATACTAAGCGATATTGGTTTTAATGACAATGATGCTGAATATTTTAATAGTATTTTAAGCAATAATTTAAATCTTAATTTAAATAATGTATATATTACAAATATAGTAAAATGCTCAAATCAATATAAACAAGAAAATATTTTAAAGTGCTATCAGTATTTTTTAAATGAACTTTTAGAAAGTGAAGCAAATATTATAATTTTATTAGGAGAAAATTTAATAAATATATTACAATTATCAAATTTTAATATTGGAGATATTATTTTTTATGACTTTTATGGTAAAAAAAGAAAAGTTTTGCTAAATTACAGCTTTAGCTTTATTAAAAAAAATCCAAGTTATGAAAATGATTTTATAAATAACTTAAAAAAAATAAAGGAATAATTATGAAAAAATTATTAACAACAATGTTAATATGCTCAAATCTTATTGCTGCCAAACAAGAATTAGTCAAAATTGAGCCAGCAAAGGTTTTTTATGTTAATTACGAAAAAGAAAAATGCTCTGATGAATGTCTAAAAGACTTATTATACAAAGGTCTTTATATAAGCTATATAACAAGATTTAATTCTAATGATGAAAAACTAAATAACATTTATGTAAAACTTCTTAATGGAATTGAATATATTGATTTACCTAAAAAACAACAATTAAACACAATTAAAATAGCTTTAGTTATACCAGAAAAAGTTGTAAAATCTTATTCTAGTAATATAATTTCTCCTGCACTTGCATATCTTATGAAACAAAATGATAATGTATATATGAAAGTATATTTTACAGGAGATGAAAGTGAAACTAATATAGCTCCTATCATAAGCCAATTACACGATTATTCACTAATTATTACAGGATTTCAAAAAAACGGCATTAATGTATTAAACAAAAGTATTACAAATATTGCAGTATTTAATCCATTAGCAAAATCTAGTGATTTTGATAATGTAAATTCTAATTTTACATTTGGTAGCATAGATTATCAAGAACAAGTTGCAAAACTAATAAATATTTCAAATAACAAAATAGCTGTATTTAAAGATGATAGCTTACTAGCAAGTAAAATAACTGATAATATAAGAGAACAAAGCAATATAATTTCTCTTAAAACTATTGAAAAGAAAAATCTAAATGTAAATTCGGCTTTAAGTGATGCTTGGAAATTAAATAATTCTAGCGTATTTTTTAATATACCATTAGTAAAAACAACTCTTTTGGCAACACAAATAAGAGCTTTAAGTATTAGACCGAATAAATATTTAAGCACTCAAATTAATTATCATCCAATGTTTTTAAACCTAAGCCAAGAAAACGAAAGGTCTATGTTTTATTTTGCTAATTCAATAGGCGAAATTGATGAAGAAATAGAGTATATAAATGATTTATTAGGGCAAAAAATAGCTTATAACTGGATAGCTTATTCAACTAGCGTTGGATTAGATTACTACTATCACGAGCTATATTCAAATAAAAAAGATAGATTATTTAAAGATAATTTTATAGGTAATTCAATACATTTTAATGTAAGAATTATGAATGCTAAACAATCAAAATTTAGCGAACAAAAATAAAACTAAGAATTTAAATTCTTAGTTTTAAGTAATTTTATAAAGATAATAAAGCAATTCTTACTGCGTTAGTTGCTGCTCCAACACGAATTTGATCAGCTACACACCATAAATGTAAAATCTTAGGGTTATTTAAATCAACTCTAATTCTACCAACATAAGTTTCATTTGTATTGCTTGTAAATAAAGGCATTGGATAGCGTAACTCTTCATTTTCACTATCTTCATTATGTGCTTTTGTATTTGGATTATCCATCAATACAACGCTTGGAGCTTTACTTAAAATCTCTCTTACTTTTGTTAAATCTACATTATTTTTAAAAGTAATTGTAATACTTTCGCTATGACTTCTAAGTACTGGCACTCTAACGCAAGTAGCACTAATTTGCATTTTTTTATTCATAATTTTTTGAGTTTCATTTACCATTTTTAGCTCTTCTTTTGTATAGCCACTATCAGTAAATACATCAATTTGAGGAATTAGATTTAATGCTAGTTGATAAGTAAATTTTGATGGTTTAATTTCTTCAAAAGCAAATACTTTTTGAAGACCTTCCATAAGCTCACTCATACCTAAATTCCCTGCTCCACTTGCCGCTTGATAAGTGCTAACATCAACTCTTTCTATATCAAATACATCATCAAGTGGTTTTAATACTTGCACCATTTGAATGGTTGAGCAATTTGGATTTGCAATTATTCCTTTATGTTTTTCAAAATCACCAGGATTACATTCAGGCACTATTAAAGGCACATCATTCATCATTCTAAAATAACTTGTATTATCAATAACCAAAGCACCTTTATTTGCTGCAATTTTTGCATATTTTTCACTTATACTTCCACCCGCACAAAAGAATGCTATATCAACATCTTCTTCATCAAAACTATGCTCATCTAATTCTTCTATAACATAAGTTTCATCACGCCATACAATCTCTTTACCAGCACTATTTTTACTAGCTAATAATCTTAGTTCTTTTACTGGAAAATTGTATTCATTTAATACATTTAATATTTCTTCGCCTACAGCACCTGTTGCACCAATGATTGCAATATTTTTCATTTCACTCTCCTAAATTGTATTTTTGCATTTTTTCTCTAAAAACTTTTTCGCTCATTGAAATTAATTTAGAAGCTGCTTTTATATCCTTTTCTTGCTTTAAAGCTTCTTTAATTAATTCAAATTCTAAGTCATTTATATTATTTTTATTATTATTAGTAAAATTAAGTCTTAAATCACTATCTTTTACTATATTTTCATCGCTTAAAATTGCAGCACTTTCAACAATAGAAATCAATTCTCTTATATTTCCAGGATAATTATAATCATTTAATACTTTTATAGCTTCTTTGCTAAAAGTTTTTTCCCCTAAATCATACTCATTACAAATTCTATTTAAAGTAGCATTAGCAATTTCTATTATTTCATCTTTTCTTTGTCTTAAAGGCAAAATATCTAGCATAATTGTATTTAATCTATAAAATAAATCTGCTCTAAATTTATTATTTTTAATATTATCTTGTATGTTTATATTACTAGCACTTATAATTCTTACATCTATATTAATTAATTTTGTGCCACCTAATCTTTGTATAGTTTTTTCTTGTAAAACTCTTAATAACTTAGCTTGAATACTAGCACTCATTTCGCCTATTTCATCAAGAAATAAAGTGCCTTCATTAGCTAACTCAAATAAGCCTAATTTATTAGAATTAGCGTCTGTAAAAGCTCCTTTTTCATATCCAAACAATTCACTCTCTATTAAATTTTCAGGGATAGCAGCCATATTAATAGCTATAAAAGGCTTATTTGCTCTTTTACTATTTTCGTGAATAAATTTTGCAAATACTTCTTTACCAACTCCACTTTCACCGCTTAAAAATACACTTACATTTGTTTTAGCTGCTTTTAAAGCTATTGTTTTTAAATTCTCAAGTTCTTTTGATGAACCTAAAAATCCATTTTGTTTTACTGGAATTTCTTTTTTAATTTTATTAGCTTTTTTTTCTCTAATAATTTTTGCTCTATTTATTGCTTCATATAATTTATCCAAATCAAATGGCTTTGTTAAAAAATCTTTTACTCCAAGTCTTAGTGCTTCAATTGCTTTATTTAAAGTTGCATTTCCTGTAATAATTATAAACTCAGCACTAATTTTTTGTTCTAAAGCTGTTTTTACAAACTCAAATCCGTCCATTTTAGGCATATTAATATCACTTATTATTAAGTCAAAACTATCATCTAATTCTTTTAAAGCATCAATTGGATTTTTATAAGTTTTTAATTCATAATCATCACTTAATGATAATTCTAAGGATTTTCTCATATTAATATCATCTTCAACTATGGCTATTTTCATACCTTATCCTTTGTGTAAATCAATATTTTACCTTGAGCAAGTTCTGCTTTAAAATAAATTGGCAATAATCTTAAATGAGTTTTTATACTTGCTTTAAAATTATTGACATCAACATATTCACTCACTATCGCTTTATTAACACAATCTATTAAATTTGTTTGTTGGTCTTTTAAACTATCATAAATATTAGACTTTGTAGCATTAATCTCACAAACATAAGTATATCTTGCTTTTTTATCAATACTCATTGCTCTACTTAAGTGAAATTCTTCGTTAGTTAGGACTAGATTAGTAGTACTTAATCTAGCCCAAAATATATAATCAGGATTTGTAGCGTTTAATAATCCTAAAAAGCTAATTAATATGAGAACAATTCGTTCCATTTATATTTATCAATTTTTAGTTCTAATTCAACCGTATAAAGACCATCTTTAAATCCTTCTCCGGTAATGTTTGCATTTTTAATAAGTCCATTAACATATGTTGTAATTAACGAGCTTCTAAGCATTGCATCTTTTACATTTTCTCTAGAATTTACTCTAACCCCATAAAGTTTGCCAGCTAATTGACGATAAGCATCAGCTAATGCTGCTCTTTTTGCAAGTGCTAATGCTTGAGCTTGCGAAACTGTGTTTTGAGGTGGAATTCCCTCTCCTACCGAACTAAAAATCATAAGTCTTACTGCTTCTTCTTCAGGACTTAAAACAGGCTCTTGATAACTTGCTTTTTTATAAGCTGTTTTTTGAGTGTTATTTTCTACTTGAACTGTTGTTTCTTTTTTTTGTGGAACACAAGCACAAATAAATATAGCTAAAGCGATGGTGCCTAATCTTTTCACGATTTTTCCTTTAAATAATTATTTAATTGCTTCAAAGCAATTATTATTCCTTTTCTTTAAATAGCTTGTTATAATATGAAAAATAATCTGTTGTTTTGCTTAATTGCTTAGAAATATTTGAATAAAAATTTATTTCATCAATTTGATTATATTCTAAATTATTATCCAATTCAGCTATTTTCTTTAAAGAAGAACATTCATATAAATATAAGTTATTTTTTAATGCAACCATCACACTACCAATAGCCCAAGTTCTACAAAATTCTCTTAAATCATTTCTATTTGGAGTTAGTTGTTTTTTAGCGTATAAATTCGCTGCTAAAACATTAGTATCAAAATATATAAAATTGTTATATTTATTTTTAATACTATCATATATTTTTTGACTAGGAGCTATTAATAATGTATGTTCAATATAATTATTAAAAATTACTCTATCGCCTATTTGTGGAGTTAATATAGGTAATGGTAAAGCATCTTGTTTTAAATCAGAAAATGTATATAGCTCTAATTTAATATTATTGTTCTCATTATTTACAAAACTAGCTCTAGCAACAATTATAGAATATTCTCCGATATCTTTAATAACAATAGCGCCATTTTTTAAATTATTTTCATCATATTTTGCATCAACTATATGAGCATAAGCATAGCCATTATCAATCTTGTCAATAACAGCATTTATAAATTGATTAGCAAATGCAAAAACCGAAAAGCATATTAAAATAAAAGTTTTCTTAAACATATTATCCCTTTAAAATTAAATTACTAAATTATAAGCAAAAAAAAGTAAAATGTCTGCCTTATTTTGGAAATTTTATCATATTTTAAAGGAAAATAATGCGAAAAATCATATTAGTTTTATCTATTTTTTTAAGTTTAAATTTATTCTCAAAAGAATTAAAAATGGAAGAATTAATAGAGGAAATAGGCGAGAGTTATTTATTTTGCTTACAAAAAAATCAAATTCCATTAAGCAAATATCATAATCTGGTTAAAGAAGATAAAGAACTAACAGCAGAAATCATAGCTGGGGTTAAATATCAAATATTAAGAGATGAAAATGATAATATAGAGCAAATTTTAATACCAATAAGCGAAACTTTACAAATACAAATATATAAGGATTTAGAAGATAAATATGCTATAACATTTACTCCAATTACTTATAAAGTTGAAGAAACAAGTTTAACATTTAAAATAAATAAATCAGTATATCAAGATATTATAGATAACACTCAAAATTCTAGATTAGCAAGCGCTCTACTTAGAGCATATGCAGGAACGATTAATTATACAGGAATGAAAAAAGATGATAGAGTGGTAATCGTTTATTCTCAAAAAAGAAGATTAGGTAGAATTTATGGAGATGCAAATATAAAATCAGCTATGATTGAAGTTAATAAAAAGCCTTATTATATATTTAAATATGGAGATAATGATTTTTACGATGAAAACGGAAAACAATTAGAAACATATACTTTTATATTGCCTGTTGGAAATGTTAGAATTAGTTCTCCATTTAACCCAGGTAGATTTCATCCTATTTTAAAAAAATATAGAGCCCATCTAGGAATAGATTATGCAGCACCAACAGGAACACCAGTAAAAGTAGCAGGTGCTGGAAAAATAATGTTTAGAGGAGTAAAAGGCGGATATGGAAATGTAGTTCAAGTAAATCACTCAAGTGGCTATATGACTTTATACGCACATTTAAGCAAATTTGGTAAATACAAAATAGGAGATAGTGTAAAACAAGGTCAAGTAATTGGCTATGTAGGAACTACAGGTCTTAGCACAGGGCCGCACTTACATTTTGGTATGTATAAAAACAATGCAGCAATTAACCCAGCAACAGTTGTTAGAGTTGCAAAAGATGGTCTAGTAGGCAAAGAAAAGCAAAAATTTGATTTAATAACTAAAGAATATATAAGTGAAATTAAGCATATATTAGAAAGTAAAATAACTCCTATAAAAGAAGAGAATTTTGAAAATATTGTGGAGCTTAATTAAAATATGAAAAATACAGCAGTAGCTTTTGAAATAATACAAGATTTTTTAGATGAAAAAGATGTTAGCTACGCTGAATTATTAGAAGCCCTAAAAATAATAAAAAATGATGATTATGAAGCTTATGAAAACATAATAAAAAGTCTTGATGATGAAGACTTAGGAAATATCGCAACGCTAATGCCTGAACATATGTTAAGCGATGTTTTGAAATTATCTTCAAGCAAAAAATTAGCTTTAGCATTAGGCGAATTAGAAAGCGATGATGCAACTGATTTAATGCAAAGCATTGAAGAAATTGATGATGAAAAAGCAAATAGAATTTTTTCAAATCTTAGTAAAGACGAACAAGATGATATTTTATTCTTAAAACGCTACGATGATGAAAAAGCTGGTGCTTATATGCAAACAGAGATTTTTACCGCAAAGCTTAGTGATACTCTAGAAAGTGCTATTAGCAAATATAAAGAGCTTAAAAAAAGCGAAGAAATAGAACATATAATCCAACTTTTTATAACCGATGAGAATGAAAAATTAATTTATAGTTTGCATGTAGGAGATTTAATTTTATATGAATTTAAAGATACTTTTCAGCAAATTCTAGATAAAAATGAAGATTTAGCAAAAGATTTACATTGTATTAGAGATTACGACACTATAAATGATGCTATCTCTATGGTTCAAGACTATGATTTAAGTGTAATTGCTGTAGTTGATAATAATAATAAATTATTAGGAAGAATAACTTATGATGATATACACGACTTAATCCAAGACTATGCAACAGAGCAAATGTATAACTTTGCAGGGGTTGGAGATATTGATAGTGAAGATGAAAATACTATAAAAGCAGCTAAAAGTAGAGCTAAATGGCTTATTGTAAATCTAATTACTTCGTTAATTTCAGCCCATGTTATCGCAATGTTTTCTGATGCAATAGAAAAGTTAGTAGCACTTGCAGCTTTAATGCCAATAGTTGCATCAATGGGTGGAAATACTGGCTCACAAGCACTTGCCGTAACTATTAGAAAACTTGCTTTAGGTGAATTAAGTTATGAGAATTCAAAACATATATTATTAAGAGAAATTGCTATTTCGTTTTCAAACGCAACGATTTTTGCCATTGTGTTAGGAGCTGTTGCGTATTTTTGGTTTTCAATCCCAATGCTAAGCCTTGTGATATTTATATCAATGATTTTAAATTTAGGTTTTGCAGGTTTAATTGGCTCATTAATACCTTTGGTATTAAAAAAATGTGGATTTGACCCTGCACTAGGTAGTGCAGTTTTGCTAACAGCAACCACCGATGCTTTAGGATTTTTTAGCTTTTTATTGCTTGCTAAAATAATATTGCTATGATTTAATTTTCTTTTAACAAAAATATGTTTAAATTTAAGATTTAATTTTCAATAAAAAGGAGATAAAATGAAAATTTCAACAAAACTTTCGTTATGTATACTGATTAGTTTATGTATCTTAGGTATTAGCCTAATATTTATTTCTAACAAAGGAATGCAAGAAATTGATAACGTAACAACTAAAACAGTAGAAGAACTAGCAGTAAAAGATGCTAGAAGTGCTGCAAAAAGCATTGTATTTGGCTTTTATAATTTTTCTGAAAAATTATATAAAGACTTCGTAAAAGCTGGAGATGGACCTGAAGATGCACTTGAAAGCACAATTGAATATCTTCAAGGTATGAATTTAGATAGCACAAATATTAGATTTTTTGCCGTTAATTCAGATGGAACTTATTTAGTTCATTATCAACCAGAAAAAGTAGGGAAGAATTTAAAAGCAGATTTAGATGTTAAAGGCGAAAGCTATGTAGAAAAATTTGTTAAGAATGGCTTAGCAGGTGGTGGTTTTACAGAAGTTACATTCTTTGATAAGGTAACTAACAAAGATAGAAATATCATTACCTATACTAAAAAAGATAAAAATATGGATATTATCTATGGTTGCACAATAGATATGGATGTAACAAATCAAGAAATCGATGAAGTAGGTAAAATAATTGACGAAGTTATTAGTAGCTCAAATTACAAATTTACATTAGCAGCAGTTGTTATAGCGGCTATAATTTTAATATTAATGATTATCTTCGTAAAATTCCAAATCACTCGCCCACTAAATAATCTAACAGCTAAATCAAACGAACTTAGCAGTGGAGATGGAGATTTAACTAAAAAGCTAGATGATAAAGGTAATGATGAAATAGCTCAAGCTTGTAAAGCTATTAATATATTCTTAGAAAAAGTAA
>NZ_JAHCZE010000046.1:0-14246 GCF_018501205.1 Campylobacter sp. 2018MI01
GATTATCATATACTAACAGCTCATATAATCTTAGATGATTTAAATGAGTTTAAAAGTGTTTTACAAAAGCTTAATGCTTTACTTAAGAATGAGTTTAATATACATCATATTACTATTCAGCCAGAAACAATATAAAGGATTAAAATGAAAAAATTATTTTTTGTATTTATTTTATTAATTAGTTTTTTAAATTCAAGTGAGCTAAAAGTAGCTACTTCTAAAAATGTAGGAGAACTAAATCCACATTTGTATTCTCCAAATGAAATGTTTGCTCAAAATATGGTTTATGAAGGATTTGTCTCATACTCGCAAGATAATCAAATAATACCTAGTCTAGCTACTTCTTGGGAGATTAGCGAAGATGGTTTGGTATATACTTTTTATCTTAGAAAAGGAGTTAAGTTTTCTAATGGAGAAGACTTTAATGCAAATGCAGTAAAACTTAATTTTGATGCAATTTTTGCTAATAAACAAAGGCATATTTCTTTTGCACTTGTAAGGGCTTTTGATTATCTTGAAGTGGTTAATGATTATGAAGTAAAGCTTCATTTAAAACATATTTATGAACCTACTTTAAGAGAACTTAGTCTTATTCGTCCTTTTAGATTTATAGCTCCAAGTGCTATGATTGATAATAATACAAAAGATGGTATAAAAGCACCAATTGGCACAGGTAAATGGAAATTCGTTGATACTAAATTAGGCGTTTATGATAAGTTTGTTAAAAACGAAAATTATTGGGGCGAAAAAGCTAAAATTGATAGCATAGTATGTAAAATAATTCCTGATCCAAGCTCAAAAGTAATAGCTCTAAAAACAAAAGAAATTGATTATATCTATACTGATGGAGAAATTAGCTTAGAAGATTTTATAAGCTTACAAAAAAGCGATTATCAAACGCTAATTTCAAAGCCACTTAGCACTATTTTAATAGCACAAAATACAGCAAAATATCCAACAAATGATATTAATGTAAGAAAGGCTATTAATATGGCTATTAATAAAGATGAAATTAGCAAATATGTTTTCTATGGGACAAGACCAAAGGCTGATTTTTTCTATGATGATAATGTGCCAAATGGTAAAATTGATAGAAGTGCATACGAATATAATCCTAAAAAAGCTAAGCAATTATTACTTGATAATGGTTGGGAATTTAAAAATGGCTTTTTAGAAAAAGATGGCAAAAGATTAGATATAGTGATTTCTTATATAGGCATTAACGCAGAGCAAAAGGCTATATCAGAAGTATTACAAGCGAATTTAAAAGAAATAGGAATTAATCTAATCTTACAAGCTAATGAAAGCACTATATTTTATAAAAGACATAGAAATGGGGAATTTGAATTAATCTTTAATGCTACTTGGGGAGCTCCTTATGAGCCTGAAATTTTTATGGCTTCTATGGTTGCACCATCTCACGCTGATTATATGGCTCAAATTGGATTAAAGCAAAAACCACTAATTGATGAAAATATAGAAAAATTATCTAAAACAATGAATAAAGATGAAAAATCTAAACTAGCTAAAGAAATACTCACAATCTTACACGATGAAGCGGTATATATTCCTATTGTATATCATACAAATATATGCGTTGCAAGTCCTAAATTAAAAGGAGTTAAAACGAGTATTTTAAAATATGAAATTCCTTTTGATGATATAGAAATTAAGGAGTAGTATGAAAAAATTCATATTAAAAAGAACTTTATATGCCATTATTTGCTTGTTTTTAGCATCAATTTTTATTTTTTTATTAATTAGACTTAATGGAACTGATGCTGTTATGAATTATTTGCAAGTTAGTGGGATAGCACCAACTGATGAAGCGATAGAGCATACAAGAATTATGCTAGGCTTAAATGAGCCAATAATTACTCAATATGTAGTTTGGATAAAAAACGCCTTGCAATTAGATTTTGGGACATCATATTTTACTAATCGTAAAATCGCACCTGATTTGTTTGAATACTTAGGAAATACTTTAAAGCTAACATCATTTGCCTTGCTTATAACCTTTATAATCTCTATTCCTTTTGGGGTGTTTTCTGCAATTTATAAAAATCATTTTTTTGATTATTTTGTAAGGATTTTTTCATTTTTAGGTGTTAGCACTCCTAGTTTTTGGCTTGGTTTATTATTTATTTTATTTTTTTCTGTTGAGCTTAATTTATTACCTCCTTTTGGCATAGGTGGGATTAATCATTTAATAATGCCTGCATTAGCAATATCTTTTATGTCAATTGCAATTAATGCTAGATTTATTAGGATTAATTTTTTACAAGCTTGTAATGAAAGATTTATAGCTTATGCAAAAATGCGTGGCGTAGGAAAGTATAAGATATACTCAAAACATATTTTATTTAATTCTTTACTACCTTTAATAACTGCTTTTGGTATGCATATAGCTGAACTTTTTGGCGGGGCTTTAGTGATTGAAAATATTTTTGCTTATCCTGGAGTTGGTCGTTATGCTGTAAGTGCTATTTATTATAGTGATTATCCTGTAATTCAAGCTTTTAGTATGATGATGTGTTTTGTGTTTATTTTAATTAATTTAATCACAGATATTTTATATGCGATAATTGACCCAAGGATTAGATATGAGTAAGAAAATTTATGAATATTTTGTGTATTTTTTATGTGCTTTTATAATCTTACTTGCTTTATTTGGTAAATATTATGCACCTTATAGTGCAAATGAGATTAATTTAGCGAATAAATTTGCTAGTAATTCATTATTGCATATTTTTGGGACTGATCATTTAGGGCGAGATATTTTCTCAAGGATTTTAGAAGGTGCTTATATTTCAATTCTAGCTACCTTTTCAACTATTATTATAATAATAGTTTTAGGCGTTAGTGTAGGTTTTATAGCTGGATTTTCAAATAATAAAATTGATAATTTTTTAATGAGAATTTGTGATATATTTTTATGCTTTCCTACTATTGTTTTGGCTTTATTTTTCGTAGGGATTTTAGGAACTGGTTTATTAAATATAATTATAGCCATTGCTTTAACTCACTGGGCTTGGTATGCAAGGATTATTAGAAGCATTGTTTTAAAGTTAAAAAATACTGAATATGTATTAATTAGCAAAACTTGTGGAGCTAGTAATTTTAAGATTTTTAAAAAGCATTTTGCAAAGCCTATTTGTATGCAGCTATTAGTATTAAGCACGCTTGATTTGGGGCATATAATGCTGCATATTTCAGGTCTTAGTTTGCTTGGGCTTGGGGTAAAAGCCCCACAAGCTGAATGGGGGATAATGATAGCTGAAACAAAAGATTATATTTTAACTCATTATGAGCTTATTTTATATCCTGGAATTGCTATGTTAATTGTAATTATTGCTTTTAATTTATTAGGCGATATTTTAAGAGATAAATTTGAAAATTTAATACAAGTTGAAAGTCATGGATAAAATAATAGTAAAAAATTTAAATATATTTTATAAAGATACAGCCTTAGTAAATAATGTTAGTATGAATATACAAAGTGGAAAAATCACGGCTTTATTAGGGCTTAGTGGAAGTGGAAAAAGCCTAATAGCAACAGCTATTATGGGATATGTAGCAAATAATTTAAAGCTTAGCGGGAGTATTTGTTTAGATGATAATTCAAAGCAAAATATTGCTTGTATTATGCAAAATCCAAGAACAGCTTTTAATCCTTTATTTAGTATCAAAAACTGCTTTTATGAGACTTTAAAGGCAAGGAATTTAAAAATTGATAATGAATATATAAAAGAGATTTTAAATAAAGTTAAATTGAACGAAAGCGTTTTAAATCTTTATCCACACGAATGCAGTGGCGGAATGCTTCAAAGAATTATGATAGCTTTAGCCTTAGTATCTCGTGCAAAATTTATAATAGCTGATGAGCCTACGAGTGATTTGGATTTGATTTCTCAAGCTGCAGTTTTAGATATATTAGAAGAAATATCAAGCAAAATAGGGATATTGTTGATAACTCATGATTTTGGAGTGGTTGCAAGACTTGCTGATTATGTTTATGTTATGGATAATGCAAGGATTGTTGAAGAAGCAACTTGTATTGATATATTTAAAAACCCACAAGCAAATATAACAAAAGAATTAATTAATTCACATTTATCATTATATGGAGTTAGCAATGCTTAAGGTAGAAAATATCTCATATTCATATAAAAACTCAAATTTATTTAGCGATAAATATACTCAAGTTTTAAATGGAGTTAGCTTTAATTTAGATGAGAATAATTCTTTAGGTATTTTAGGAATTAGTGGAAGTGGAAAAAGCACTTTAGCAAAAATCATTGCTAATATTTACAAAGCAAATTCTGGAAATGTGTTTTTAAACAATGTAAAAATACAAGATAATAAAGAGTATAAAAAAATAATTCAAATAGTCTTTCAAGACTCAAGAGCATCTTTTAACCCTGATTTTAGCGTTTATGAAGCCTTGATTGAACCTTTAGAAAATCTTACTAATTTTAGTAAAAGCGAGATTAAAAAAAGAGCTTTAGAATGCTTAGAATTATTAGAATTAAATCAAGACTTATTAGATAAAAAATGCTCAATGTTAAGTGGGGGACAATTACAAAGGCTAAGCATAGCAAGAGCTATTTCAATTAAGCCAAAAATACTTATTTTAGATGAAGCTACAAGTTCATTAGATGTATTAATTCAAGCAAAGATTTTAAAGACTTTAAAAAATCTTCAAAAGGATTTAAGCTATATCGTAATAACTCATGATTTAAGGATTATAAAATTATTTTGTGATGAAGTTTTAGTCCTTGATAAAGGCAAGGTAATTGAGAGCAAAAAAGTATGCAAGGATTTAGAATTTGAAAGCTTAATGGCTAAAGAATTAAGCAATAGCATATTAAAGCCTTTTCCTAAGGATTTTTATAAATAATATTTAAAAGATTAAATATAATTTTTGTAATTTTGTAAAAAAGTGTTACGAATTTACAAATTCTTATAATTAATCTTAAAAATTATTATGAAATTAAGCTTAGTTTATTAATATTTCTTTTTATTTTCAAAAAAGGTTTTTAATGAGTTCGACGCTACTTATTCAACAGATTTTCAATGGCTTTTCTTTAGGCTCAATGTATGCACTAATTGCTATTGGATATACTATGGTTTATGGAGTTTTAAGGCTTATCAATTTTGCTCACGGCGATATTATGATGATAGGCTCGTATGCTTGTTTATTTGCACTTAATTTTTTTGCTTTTCCGTTTATACCTGCTTTTGGTTTTGCTATATTAATTTGTATTGCACTTGGAATTAGCATTGATAAGATTGCTTATAAGCCACTTAGAAATTCTCCTAGAATTTCACTATTAATCACTGCTATTGGAGTTTCGTTTTTCTTAGAAAATCTAATAAATGTATTATTTACAAGCACACCACAACCATTTAATGCACCAAGTATTTTGATAAATCCTATTAATTTATTTGATATTAGAATGTCTTTGCTTGATTTAATAATTCCAACTTTAACTATTATTATTTTAATAGCTGTTTTATTGATTTTGTATAAAAGCAAATATGGAATTGCTATTCGTGCACTTGCTTTTGATATTTCAACCGTTGCTTTAATGGGAATTGATGCTAATAAAATTATAGCTTTTGTATTTGCACTAGGCTCAATGTTAGCTTGTATTGGCGGGATTTTTTGGGCGTGTAAATATCCACAAATTGACCCTAATATGGGAGTTTTAATAGGGCTTAAGGCTTTTGGAGCTGCTGTTTTAGGTGGTATTGGTAGCGTTGGCGGAGCTGTTCTTGGTGGGCTTATAATTGGATTTTGCGAAGTTTTAATAGTAGCTTTTGTGCCTGATTTAGCAGGGTTTAAAGATGGTTTTGCATTTATATTCTTAGTATTTGTTTTATTGTTTAAACCAACAGGAATTATGGGACAAGATTATGAAAGGAGTAGATTTTAATGAAAAATATATTTTCAATAATCATTTTAATCTTAGCAGTTTTAAGCATTTTTGCGGCTCAATATTGCTTGAGTGATTATGCTTTAAGAACTTTTATAAATATTAGTATTTTTATAATCTTGGCAGTATCTTATAATCTAATCAATGGTGTAACAGGGCAATTTAGCCTAGAGCCTAATGGTTTTGTAGCAGTTGGTGCTTATATTACGGCTTTATTATTGCTTGATATTGAAGCTAAGCAAGATCAATTTAGCTTATTAGACCCGCATCCATTTATTTTATCATTTCATACTGATAGCTTTTTTATAGCTTTATTAGCGGGTGGTTTTGGTGCTTTGGTTTTATCTTTAATCTTAAGCTTTGCTGTTTTTCGTGTAAGGGGAGATTATTTAGCTATCGTTACGCTTGGATTTGGGATAATTATTAAATTAATTGCACTTAATTTCGCAGCTTTTACAAACGGAGTGCAAGGGTTAAATGAAATTCCAAAACCGAATAATTTTTTATATATAGTTGGAATTATTACTATTATTAGCGTTGTTTTAATACTTAATATCATTTATTCAAAATACGGCAGAGCAATGAAGGCTGTAAGAGATGATGAAGATGCAGCTTTAGCTATGGGAATTAATACTTTTAGGATTAAGACTTTAGCTTTTGGGACTAGTGCTTTTTTAGAAGGTGTAGCAGGTGGGCTTTTAGCTTGTTATATCACAAGTGTTACGCCTGAACAATTTGACTTTTTATTTACATTCCAATTATTAATTATCATAGTTTTAGGCGGATTAGGAAGCACTACAGGAGCAATTATTGGAGCTATTTTAGTAATTGGTGGAAGTGAGTGGCTTAGATTTTTAGATGAACCTATGAATATTTTTGGTTATGAGACAAAAGGCTTGCCAGGACTTAGAATGCTTGTGTTTTCTATCATATTAATTTTAGTAATGCTATTTGCAAGGCGTGGGATTTTTGGCGATAAGGAGCTAAGCGATATTATTTTTAAAAGGTTTAAAAAATGATTTTAGAGCTTAAGAATATTGATAAGAATTTTGGTGGAGTAAAGGCTATAAATAATGCAAATCTTAGCGTTAAAAAAGGTGAAGTTTTTGGACTTATTGGACCTAATGGAGCAGGGAAAACTACTTTATTTAATATAATTTCAGGAGCTTATAAGCCAAGTTCGGGTGAGATTATTTTTGATAATAAAAACATTACAAATCTAAATCAATTAGAAATCACAAAATTAGGCATTGCAAGGACTTTTCAAAATATTAGATTATTTTCATCTATGAGTGTGCTTGAGAATGTTTTAATAGGGCTAAATTGTAGTATTAATTACAATATTTTTGAAGCGTTTTTGCATATTGCAAGATATAAAAAGGCTGAAAAACAAGCAAGAGAAGAAGCAATAAAAATACTAAATACTCTTAAAATCTCTCATTTAGCTAATGCAAAATCAACCGAATTAAGTTATGGAGAACAAAGAAAATTAGAAATAGCAAGAGCATTAGCACTAAAACCAAAATTATTATTACTTGATGAGCCTGTAGCTGGAATGAATGGGACTGAGAGCAATGAATTAGCAGATATTATAACTACTCTTAAAAAAGAGCTTAGTATAGTATTGATTGAGCATGATATGAAGTTTGTAAATAGCTTATGTGATAGGGTTTTAGTGCTTGATTATGGTAAGAGTATTTTCTTAGGCTCACCAAAAGAAGCAGTTAATAATAATGAAGTAATTAAAGCATATTTAGGAGATTTTTAATGTTAAAGGTTAAAAACTTAAGCGTTCATTATGGCTTGATTAAAGCTGTTGATGATATTAGTTTTCATATAAACTCAGGAGAAATCGTAAGTATAGTAGGTAGTAACGGAGCAGGTAAAACTAGCACTTTAAATGCGATTTTGAATATTCCTAAGCGTAGTGGGGAGATTAATTTTTTAGGTTATGAAATAGAAAGGCATAAAACTCATACTCTAGTTCAAAAAGGAATTAGCCTTGTGCCAGAAGGAAGAAGAGTTTTTGCAAATCTTAGCATAGAAGATAATCTTAAAATGGGAGCGTTTTATAATGCTGATAATTACGAGCATTTAAAAGAGCAAATGTATAGATTGTTCCCACGCTTAAAGCAAAAAAACAATACCTTAGCAAGGAATTTAAGTGGTGGAGAAGCACAAATGTTAGCAATCTCAAGAGCTTTAATGGGGGAGCCAAAATTACTTATGTTAGATGAACCAAGTCTAGGACTTGCACCTAAGATTGTAGGAGAAGTTTTTGAGATAATTAAGGTTTTAAAAAATGAAGGAATTACTATTTTATTAGTAGAGCAAAACGCCCAACAAGCATTAAAAATAAGCGATAGAGCTTATGTTTTAGAAAATGGCAAAATCGTTTTAGAAGGCAAAGGAATTGACCTTGCAAATGATGATAATATTCGCAAAAAATATCTAGGAATTTAAATATAAAATCGGAATTAATTTTTCGGTTTTATATTTTAATATGATTTATTTTAGCCTTGTTATAAATTAATATTTATATATGAGATTTTATAATGATTATTTTTTTAGTATAAATATATTTTTATTATTTAACTTAGGAATTTAATTCTACTTATGTTTTAGCATTATCAATAAATATCAAGATGATTTTAAGTAAGATTTTATATAATCACTTTTATCTAAAATGAAAGTGTGTGATGAAAAATAAGAATTTAATTTACCAACTAGAAGGAAAACCCCCGTTTTTTGTAGCACTTCCTTTGGGAATGCAGCATGTTCTTGCTATGTTTACAGGAAATTTAGCCCCCATTTTGATAATTATAGGGGTCTTAAATAGTACGAGTATTGTAATATCCACGCAAGAAAGTATCAGTTTAATCCAATCAGCTATGCTAGCTTCTGGCATAGTAACTCTTCTGCAACTTTATCCAATCAAATATAAAAATATCCAAATAGGTGCTAATCTTCCAATAGTTATGGGGACTACATTTGCTTTTGTGCCAACAGCTATAAGTGTTGCAAATACTTATGGTTTTAGTGCAATTTTAGCCTCTTCTCTTATAGGCAGTATAATTACTATATTTATTGGTTTTGCTTACAAATATATCACAAAGATTTTATCTGAATTAGTAATAGGTGTTGTATTAATTGCAATTGGCATTAATTTATTAGATGTGGGTGTTAATTATTGTGCGGGTGGTTTAGCTGCTAAAAAAATGGGAACTTATGGGGATATTATTAATTTATGTTTATCTTTTAGCACTTTTGCAATCATTATTGCTATTCAACGATTTGCAAAGGGCATCTTTAAAGTTTCAGCTATTTTAATAGGTCTTGTTGTGGGATATTTTTTAGCTTATATGGTAGGTAGAGTAGATACTAGTATTATTAGTGAAGCAAGTTGGTTTAGCTTGCCTATTCCAATTATTTTAATTAATGAATTTCATTTTGAACTAGCTCCTATTGTAAGTGCCATTATCGTTTATATAATCACAAGTTTAGAAACTATTGGAAATGTTAATGGAATTACCGTAGCAGCTTTTAATAGGTGTGCTAAAGAAAAAGAAATCAGTGGAGCTATTTTAGCAGATGGTGTTGGTTGTATGGTGGCTAGTTTGTTAAATGCTTTACCTAATACAGCTTATGGTCAAAATGCAGGAATAATAGCAATGACAAAAATTATAAATAAATATTGCATAGCTTTAGGTGCTTTTTTTATTATAGTATCAGCTTTTATTCCTAAATTAGGAGCTGTTTTTAGGACTATTCCAGATAGTGTTTTAGGGGGTGCAGTTATTATGATTTTTGCTATGATTTTGATAAATGGTATTAAGATTGTAGCTTATGCTGGATTTAGCAACAAAAATGTAATGATATTAGGTATTACTTTTGGTCTTGGGTATGGGTTTGGAGTCCATCCTGAAATTACTAGTAATTTGCCAGGTTATATAAGTTGGGTTTTTAAAGATAGCATAGTAGGAGTTTGTGTAATTTCTATGATAGCTTCTTTAATTTTTGCAAAAGATAAATAAGGGTGAGTATGAAAGAAGAATTTAAAACGATAGGTAAAAGTGAAACAAGATGGGATGCTTACGCTAAAGTTACAGGTAAAGCAATTTATACTGCTGATATTCCTACTAAGAAAAAGTTTTATGCAAGAATAGTAAGATCTAGCATAGCACATGGATATGTTAAAAGTTTTGATTTTAGCGAAGCTTTAAAGGTTGATGGGGTTATTAAAATTTTAACTTATAAAGATATGCCAAAAACTAAGTTTGCAACCGCAGGTCATCCATTTGGACTAGACCCAAAGACTAGAGATAGGTATGATAGAACCATTTTAACAGAGCATGTTAGATTGTTTGGAGATGAAATAGCAGCTGTTATTGCAACCACTGATTTAGCTGCAAAAATTGCTGTAAGTAAGGTAAAGGTTGAATATGATGAGCTTCCTTTTTATCTAACCCCACAAGAAGCAATGCAAGAAGGAGCTGCGAAAATTCATGAGGATTTAGATAGCAATATAATGGCTCATACTATTAGTAAAGTTGGAGATGTAGAATCGGCTTTAGATAATAGCGATTATGTTTTTAGTGATACATTTAAAGTTCCTTTACAACAACATTGCCATATGGAAAATCAGATTGCTTATGCTTATAAAGACCAAGATAATCGTTATGTGGTAGTAAGTTCAACTCAAATTCCACATATTTTAAGAAGAATTTTAGGCGAAGTTTTTGAAAAACATTGGAGTTATTTTAGAGTAATAAAACCTTTTGTTGGTGGTGGTTTTGGTAATAAACAAGAAGTAACAATAGAGCCACTTTGCGTTGCTTTATCTATGGCTATGGGTGGAGAAATTGTTCAAATTGCACTTGATAGAGAAGAAAGTATCGCATATACAAGAACAAGACACGAAATGGAATATAAAGCAAAAATGGGTATTAGTAAAGATGGCTTTATAAATGCTTTAGATATAGAAGTATTATCAAATAAAGGAGCTTACGCATCTCATACTCATTCGGTTGGTATTAAAGGTGGTGGAGTTTTATTATCTTTATATAATATTCCTAACTTTAGATATGACATTAAAACCGTTCATACAAATATAGCAACAGCTGGGGCTATGAGAGGATATGGAGTTCCACAGGTTATGTTTTTTATAGAAAGTTTTATGGAAAATGTAGCTAGAAAAATGGGTTTTGATTCTATTAGTTTTAGAGAAAAAAATATAGTAGGAAATGATGTTTTAAATCCACTAAATCAAGTTATTCAAAAGTCAGCTAAATTAAAAGAATGTATTGAGGTTGCTAAAGAGAAATTTAATTACTATGAAAAACAAAAAGCCTGTAAAGAATTTAAACACCCTTATAAAAAGCGTGGGGTAGGGCTTGCAACCTTTACTTATACAACAGGTGTTTATCCAAAGGGCTTAGAAACAGCAGCCGCTAGAGTAATACTAAATCAAGACGCACATATTAAACTAATGCTAGGTTCAACTGAAATCGGACAAGGTTCTGATACGGTTTTAGCTCAAATGGCAGCAGAAGTTTTAAGTATTCCTTATGATTGGGTTATAGTTGATGCGAATACTGATACAGATACGGCTCCATTTGATACAGGAGCTTATGCTTCAAGACAAAGCTATGTAACAGGGCTTGCAGTAAAAGAAGCTGCTTTAAAATTAAAAACAAAAATATTAAAAGCAGCAGCGAGATTAAAAGATGTTGATTTTGCAAATCTTGATTTAGAAAATGCAAATATTGTTTTTAAGAATAAAGAAGCTTTAATGAGTTTGGCTGATTTTGCTTTACACACTACTTATGATTGGCAAAAGGCTAAAAGTTTATCGGCATTTGCAAGTGTAAATTGCCATACAAATTCTTATAGTTATGGTATTACTATGGCTATGGTTGAAGTTGATATGAATACAGGAAAAATAGAGATATTAGATATTTTAAATGTTCATGATGCTGGTAAGGTATTAAATCCACTTTTAGCAAGTTCTCAAGTAGAAGGTGGAATGGGAATGGCAATTCCTTATGCTTTATTAGAAGAATTAAAATATGACAAAAAAACAGGTAAGATTTTAAATAATAATCTTTTAGATTATAAAGTTCCAACTGCACTTGATGTTCCTGATTTAGATGTTAGTTTTGTTGATAATTATGACCCTTATGGTCCATTTGGTAATAAGTCTTTAGGTGAACCTCCTATGTGTTCTCCTGCACCTGCTATTAGAAATGCAGTGCTTGATGCTACAAATATAGAGTTTAATCAAATTCCAATAACACCAGAAAGATTTTTTCAAGCTAAGGATAAAGAATGTATTATTTAAGTAATTACACGGAAGCAAAAAGCGTTAATGAAGCTAGTAGGCTATTAAAAACTATAGATGATTCGGTATTAATTGCAGGCGGAACTGATATTTTAATTAAACTTAGAAGTTTGGATAAAAAATATGCAAATAAGCATTTAATAGGAATTAATACTTTAAAAGAATTAAAAACCATAACAATTGATGATGAGTTTATTCATATAGGAGCATTATGCACTTTTGATGATATAGAAAATAATGAAATTATAAAAAATAATTTAACAAATCTAAAACAAGCAGCTGCTCTAGTTGGTGGCCCGCAAATTAGAAATATGGCTACAATAGGTGGAAATATTTGCAATGGTGCAACTTCTGCTGATAGTGCTTCAAGTCTTTTTACTCTTGATGCGATTTTAGTTATTTACAACGAAGACACACGCAAAGAAATTGCTATAAATGATTTTTATATTAGTTCTGGTGTTGTTAAATTAGAAAAAGGAGATATTTTAACAAGTATTAAAATTCCTAAAAAATCTTTTAATGGTTATGTTAGTAAATATATAAAATTTGCTCAAAGAAATGCTATGGATATAGCTACAATTGGAGTTAGTGTTATGTTAAAAACTAATAATGATGAGATAATTGATTTAAAATTAGCTTATGGAGTGGCTGCTCCTACTCCTATTAGAGCTAAAGAAAGTGAAAAATTAGCAAAAGGTGTAAAATTAACTAAAGATAATATTGAAAAAATTGCTAATAATATTTTAAATGAAACAAAGGCAAGAGATTCTTGGAGAGCTTCTAAAGATTTTAGAAATAATCTTTTAACAACGCTTACAAAAAGAGCTATTTATGAATTAATAGGAAAAAATTATGAAAATTAAAACTTATATAAATGATAAATTTTATGAATTACACATTGACCCTAGAATGTCATTGCTTGAATTAATAAGAAATGTATTACAACTAAGTGGAACTAAAGAAGGCTGTAGTGTTGGTGAATGTGGAGCTTGTGCTGTTTTAGTTGATGGTAAAAATGTAAATAGCTGTATTTATTTAGCAGCTTGGGCTGATGGTAAAAAAATAACTACTATAGAAGGTTTAACCCCTTTTGATGGCTTAAGTCTTTTACAAGAAAATTTTGTAAAAAATGGGGCTGTTCAGTGTGGATTTTGCACTCCTGGGTTTATTATTTCATCAACTGCTTTGCTTGGTAAAAATAAAATGCCTACTAAGTTTGAAATAAGGCGAGGGGTGTCTGGTAATCTATGTCGTTGCACAGGATATAAAAAAATCTTTCAAGCCATAGAAGATACTGCAAATAATGCTAAATGAAGCTTTAGATATTAAATATAAAGATAAAATTGCGATTATAGGCTCTGGTGGGAAGACCACTTTTGCTTATAATCTAGCTAAACAAAATCAAGATAAAATCACAATTCTTACAACAAGTACAAAAATGTATGAAGTAAAAGATATAAATTTTAATAATCTATATAATCAAACAAGTATTACAAATCTTAAAAAAGGCGTTAATTTATGTGGAAAAATTATTGACAATAAAGTAAATGCTTTAGATGATTTTAGTGATTTTTATAAAAATTGTGATTTGTTTATATATGAAGCTGATGGAGCTAAGGAATTGCCTTATAAAGTTTGGAAAAATAATGAGCCTGTTATTTTAGAAAATACCAATAAAATAATAGGAATTATTCCACTTCATTTATTAAATTATCAATTAAATGAGAATTTCATTCATAGGTTTGATGATTTTTTGAAAGTATTTGAAGTGAGTAAAAGTGATGTTTTAAGTATTGATTTAATAGAAAAAATTTTTTTAAAAATGTTTGAAAATATTAGTTTAAATTCTGAAAATTATATTTATTTTAATATATACGATGAGTTAAAAGTATTAAATGAACTTGCAATAAGATTAAAAAATTTTAGATTATTAGCTGGTTTTTTAAAAGAAGAAAAATATATAAGGC
>NZ_JAHCZE010000047.1:0-13958 GCF_018501205.1 Campylobacter sp. 2018MI01
TGGAACGTTTTCAAACAAAGAATTTCAAATTGGTGCATATTCAAATGAGACAGTTAAGGCTAGTATTGGGGCAACTACAAGTGATAAGATTGGGTTAACTAGGTTTGAGACTGGGCATAATGTGAGAGCGGCAGATTTAACAGGAACTGCTAGTGTAACATTTAAAAATGTTGATGGTATCAACGATGTAACAATAGAACCTGTAAAACTTACAAATGGTAAAGGCGATGTAAGTGCTAGCACAGGTCTTGGAGCGTTAGCAGAAGCAATCAACAAAGCTAGTGATAAGACAGGTATTAAAGCTAATGTAACTGCTATTTCAACATTTGAGCAACCTATTAAAGCGGGTGAAACTACTTCAAATTTCTCAATCAATGGTGTAAAAATCGGAACAGTAAGCGTTCAAGAAAAAGATGCTAATGGTGCTTTAAGAGCTGCTATTAATGCTGTTAAAGATCAAACAGGGGTAGAAGCTTCTGTAGATACTAAAGGTAGACTTGTATTATCAAATAGAGATGGTAGGGGTATTAAGGTTGAGGATAATGTGAAAGTTCCTAGTGGAGCTAATGATGTTCATTCTTTAGTAGTAAGAGATGCAGCAAATGGCAACAATAAAAAAGGCGTGGATTTAAGCTTAGCTGATACTTGGGATGCTACTAAAGATGGAAATATATTAGTTGGAGAAAATAGTTTCGGAGATGTTAAAAACGCTCACGGAGTGCAAGATGCAGCTATTTACAACGATGGTTTAACTAAGACTAAACAAGCTACGGCAGCAAGTAATGCTTATAAAGAATTTGCAGCTACAGAACAAAAAGAATTAGATAAATTTAAAGAAAAAGCTATAAAAAGATTAGATGATTATATTGGTAGTGCTGCAACAGCTGCACAACCTGGTTCTCCAACAGCTACAGAAAAATTAGCTAAAGCTCAAGGTGATGCTAATGCAGAAAAGTTAAAGGATATTATTTCAAACTCAAAAGATATTAAAGAAATTGTAGATGGTCTAAAAACTTTTAATGATACACATGCCGCTGCGTCAGCTACATTAAATACTACTTTTACAACTAATATAGGAACAGATGCTAAAAATTATTTTGATAATGTCAGTGATGCAATAGGTAAAGCAAGGGGTCAATTAGCTGCTTACGATCAAAAGGGTGATGTAGCTGCTTTAGATACTGCACTAGAAACTTTAGCAACTACTTTCACAGCTACTGCACCAACAAATATTGATGAATTACAGACTAATGTTTCAAACGCATTAAATACATTTAATACAACTGCTAAGCCTATTGGTGCAAAAGATGTTGATTTTAAAGACCTTGATATTTCTGCTATAGGTGCTGCAAAATTAGCAAATACTGCTTTTAATAATGGAGCTAATCCAGGAATTGCTAAGGAGATTAATGGTTTATTTGAGCAGTTAAAAAATCAAACAACTAAGGCTGACGCTAACGCTACTATAGATAAATTAACTAATAAATTAGAACAAATAGTTAATAATGCTGATGGTAAAGCAATGAATACAGCAGAAGCTCAACAAGGTATGGTAGCTCACTCATATTTACAATTCTTCGCTGGTGTTAAAGCAGGTCTAAATGAGCCTAATAACGAAGGTCTTAGCTCAATTATAGGCTTAAATACAACTAACTCAACTAATATGGGAAGATTAAGCCTTGTTTCAAATAACGGAAGAGATATTCAAGTAGAAGTTAAAGACGCTAATGGCTTTACAAGTAATTCAGCTTTAGGATTTGATAAAAATGTTAGCGAAGCAACAGTGAGTTTAAGAGAAACTAATGCAACAATTAGTAAAGAACAAGCTGACGCTATGGGATTTAATAATGAAGAATGGCAAGCTGGAGATAACGGCGATAACAAAAACGGCTACGCAGCAGGTGTTATGACATTAAAAGGTGCACAAGCAATGATGAATATTGCTGAATCAGCTCAAAAAGCTCTTGAAGCAATTAGAAGTGACCTTGGTTCTGTTCAAAACCAACTTGTTTCAACTGTTAATAATATTTCAGTTACTCAAGTAAATGTTAAATCAGCTGAAAGTAATATTAGAGATGTTGACTTTGCATCTGAGAGTGCTACATTTAGTAAACACCAAATCCTAGCTCAATCAGGTGTATATGCAATGAGCCAAGCTAACGCTGTTCAACAAAACGTAATGAGATTATTACAATAGTTTTAAAGGTGCAAAGCACCTTTAAAAACGCATTAAAGATTATTGCGTTAATGAATGGAGTTTTTAAGGTGCTTGTCGCCTTAAAAACTACAAAGATTATTACAATAGTAATAATAGAAGTTTTAAGATAGCGTTTAGCTATCTTAAAAAACTACTAAGGTTATTGCAATAATCCTAAGGGGAGCACTCGCTCCCTTTTTTAAATTTAAAAATCAATTTCCTAATTTAAATTCTTTAAAACTTGATAAATTAAACATATTTAGTATAAGATAACGATTACAAAGGAGTTAAGATGAAAGAATTTAATTTTGATAACGCTGTGAAAAATCCATATATAGATAAAAATTTAAAAACACAAGAATACCAAGAAGAAAGACGATTAGTCAGTCAAACTATGGCAAAAATGGAAAAAGAGTTAGACAAACCAGAGATTTTATCAGTATTTAAAAGATTAAAAGACAAATGAGATATATCAAATTAGAAGAAGCCATAATTATTCACGAAAAAATCATTGAAAAAACAGGTGGATTGAGTGGTTTTAATAATACTCAATTAGGCTACCTAGAAAGTGCATTAGAACACATAAAAAACGATAATTATTATCCAACTTTAGCCGATAAAATTACTCATTTAATGTTTTCGTGTATAAAATTTCATCCTTTTACTGATGGTAATAAAAGAACTTCAATATTTTTAGCTATGCATTTTTTGGATTTAGATGATAAATATAATGAGAAATTTGCTATAGTTATGGAAGATATAGTCGTGCAAGTAGCCGATGGAAGCATTTTAAAAGATGAGCTAAGAGAAATATTGATAAATTTTATAAATAAATATAATCAATAATAAAATTAGACTAAAAGATTTAGATTAAAGCATTTTTCTTAACGCTTAATAATTTAATATGCTAACGATTACAAAAGTAACAAATATGAATGTAACAATTACAACAAATAATAATCCGTATTTTTAAAGGCTTTAAAATAGATTTTAAAAACCAAGTAAAGAAGATAAAAATCTAACGCTTGATATTATTAAACGCCTTGCAAATGATGAAGTCTTAGAACTGATTTATAAAAACTACGCATTGTAATGGATTTAAAATATTGCAGAGATTGTCATATCAAAAATGATTTAGTGCCAGTGTATAAAAAATAAAAATATATTAATTCCAACTTACATTAGCACTATAAATCATAGCAAAATAAATAATTTAACATAAATTAGATTTTAGCGATATATTTTTATTGTAATTATTTTAAGGTGCTATTCTTAGCACCTTTTTTATAAAAACTAAGCAAAATCAAAAAACTATCATAAAAAATATTTATGATTGTTTTAAATTCCGTCCTTACAACCAGCGTTTTTTCTTAAAAAATATAATAGGTATTATTGTAGAGATTATCATTAGGCTCAAGGTTATAAAATACCCATATTGGAATTTTAATTCAGGCATATTCTCAAAGTTCATTCCATAAATTGTCCCTATTAAAGTAGGCGGCATCATAGCAACGGTAACAATGGTAAAAAGCTTTATGATTTTGTTTTGTTCTATGTCAATTTTGCTAGTTAAAATCGTCTGTATATTATCCAAAATCCCAAGTTGCGAAAGGCTAAAATCTATTAAAGAATTTAAATCTTTTAAAATTATGTCTAAATTCTCTTTAATATGAACGCCTATTTTATCGCTTTTAATAAGTGATGATAAGGTCTTTTTCTTCTCAAACAACGAATACCTAATCTGCATATTTAAATCTTGAAGATTTGAAATCTTAGCAAGGTAAAAATCATAATCAAGAGCATTTTTTTGCTCTAAAATCTCAGTTTTTAACAATCTTGACACTTTATCAATCCACTCTAGCACATCTCCATCTTTATCCACTCTCATATCAAAAATCTCGCTTAATATCTCATAGCCACTTTTATAATGAGTTGGATTTGCTAGAATTATGTTTTCTACAGAAGCAAAGGTCGGAATTTCTCTAGCACGGATTGTAAATAATACTTTTTTATTTAGTAAAAATGTAATCGTATCTTTTGTAGTGGTTGTTTGATTTAGAGCGTCTTTATTTAAAAACACATTATTAATAGTAATAGTATCTTGCTCTTCCCAATATCTCGCACTTTCTTCTATGTTGTATTTTTCATCATCGTTTGGAATTTTAATATTAAAATTATTTTCTATATAAGCAATCTCATCTAGGTTGAAATTAAACAAATCTACCCATAAAGTATTTTCAGGTATTTCTTCATTGATATTAATAGTGCGTTTTAATACATTTAAATTGTCTTTATAATAAATAAAAAGCATAAAAATCCTTTATAAATTTTAATTATTATAATGAAAATTTTGAAATTTTAATAGGATTTAAGGCTAAGCTTAAATCCTAAGAATTATTGTTTTAATTGTAAAAGTGTGTTAAGCATTTGATCGCTTGTAGTAATTGTCTTAGAGTTTGCTTGATAACCCCTTTGAATTACGATTAAGTTTGTTAAAGATGTGCTTAAATCAACGTTAGACATTTCAAGGCTACTTGCTTGGATTTTACCACGACCACCTGTTGTAGCAGCTCCGATTACTGGCTCACCTGAGTTTGATGTTTGAGTGAAAACATTGCCGCCTTCAGCTTCTAAACCTTCGTTATTTGTAAATGTCGCCATCGCAATTTGTGCTAGACCAAAGCTTCTACCATTTGTAAAGCTTCCGATGATTGTTCCGCTTTCATCAATTCTAATTCCGTTTAAGTCCCCACCACTAAAACCATCTTGAGAAATACCACTTGTATTGCTCTCTCTATCATAACTTGTAATTCCATCAAAATCATTTGGATTACCGAAATAAAAATCTATGTTTTGATTAGGAGTTGAGCCGTTGTTTGCTGTAAAGCTTACTGAACTTGGGCTAAATCCTTGTAATGAACCATCGCTATTAAATCTAATTGTTCCTGTTAGGACATTTTTTGGACCTTCGCCACTAATGTTGATTTCACAAGGCTCTGGAACTTGAATTACTATTCCCCACTCTGTGCCACCATCATCTGTGTAGCCGATTTTTGTAAAGTCATATTTGATTGAGTGTTTTGTCCCAAGTGAGTCAAATATATCAATACTTGAACTATGTGCGCTCATATAAAGCCCTTGAGTTTGACGAATTCCATCTCCACTTGTAAGTGCTCCTTGCATACCTTGCATTGTTTTCATAAATTTATCGTTTTCATTAACATTATTTGCCGGATTTGTTAGATTGCTAATGCTTAAGAACATATTGAAGTCGTCTTCATTGTTGTTTGCATTTGCCGGAGTTCTTACATCTGGGTTAAGTTCAATAAATTGAGCTTGTTGTGTAGCATCTAATTGATCCCAATTTTGAAAACCCATATTTGGTGCATTATTATATTTAATTCTAGCTCTTTCATTGATTGCTTCTGTGCTCATATCAAATATATCGCCATCATCAGCATTAAATGCGTCTCCTTTAGGATTTTTGATAACGAATTGTCCTTTAGCATCTACTATGATTTCAACTCCATCATTTTTAGTCCCATTTGTATTCCAATTAGCATCAGTTACTTGTCTTCCATCGTAATTTACATAAAGTCTTGCATCTTTTTGCATAGCTTCTCTTAAATCTTCTGTGGTATTAAATGTTCTTTCCATATTAGCATTTAATGCGTGTGCTGTATTAGTTGGGTTTGGATCATAAGTATATTGATAAGCAGTAATTACTTCTATACTAGCACCTGTAGGTGGATTATGATGTTCCATTGCACTTCCTAGAATACCTGTGCCATCTTGAGCCGCACCATTTCCAGCTTTTAGAATTATATTTTTCATAGCTGCTGTTGTGCCTTGCTTATTATCATTTACTAAAATAAGTCTATTTCCATTTACTATATCAGCTCTTACACCTGTTTTACCACTTACTCCATTAATAGCAGTTGCTATATCAGCTACATTTGATACACTACCACTAATTTGAGTGCCGTTAATTTCTATATTTAATGTAGCGGCTGTAGCAAATTTACCATTGTTATCAATTGCGTTACCATTTACACCCAATGTTAATTGTTGAGTTCTAGCTTCTGCATAACTAACCCAAATTCCTTGACCTTTTCTAAGTCCAAGACTTTCTCCACTAGCATTGAATAATACTCCCATATCAACGCCACGCTCATTTAAGCGTAATTCACCATTTTTATTTGTAATAAAGCTATTTTGTGAAACATCGTTTTCTTTATGCACACCCGCATCAACCTTAATACCATCGCCGTTTATATTAGTCCATTCGTGGTTGCTATCTAGCTGATAGATTGGAGTTTTTTTATCGCCTATGCTATTACCTGAATTTAGGTTTGCTTTTAAACTAACTAATGTTGTAGGATTTGCAGGGGTTGTAAGACCTGGTTTTATTACTATATTTCTAATTGGAGAAGTCGTATCAACTTCGCCTGTAACTTCATCTCTTAACCAACCTTGCGCTATATAACCATTATTATCAACGAAGTTACCATAAGCATCACGAACGAAGTCCCCGTTTCTTGTATATTTATAAGTTTTACCACCATCAGGGCTTACTACGAAAAATCCATCGCCTTGGATAGCTAAGTCTGTGTTTTTCTTTGTTGTTTGGATACTTCCTTGAGCAAAAATCTTAGTAATTGAGTTAATTTGAGTTCCAAGTCCAACTTGCATAGGGTTTTTACCACCTAGCTCTCCTTGTGGAGCTGTTGCAACTTTGCTTGTTTGGTTCATCAAGTCGCTAAAATTTGCACGAGAGTGCTTAAAGCCTGTTGTATTAACGTTTGCTATGTTATTACCTTCTACGTCCATTGCTATTTGGTGTGCCTGAAGACCTGATACTCCAGACCAAAGTGATCTCATCATTTTTATATCCTTGTAATTAAATTCTCTAAGCAAGTTTTAGCAAAAGGTGTTCCAATTTTATTTTTTTATATTAAAATGTTTTTTAATACCGAAAATAAGGGGATTTTGTGGATAGTGTAAAAAATAATTTTAGATTAGATTTAATAAAGTGCTTATCAAATACAAGATTACAAAGTTATAAAGACTTAGACGAGCATTTTAAAAATCTTAAATTAATTTCAAAATTATCCCCAAAAATAGGCATTTTAGAAATAACTTTAAGAAATTATTTAAATGATATTTTGGCAAAAAAGTTTAATAATGATGATTGGCTTTTAGATTACGAAAATGAAAGTATAAAAGAACAAATAAATAAATTATATAAAAGCAAAAAAAGAACACCTACAAAAGATGAATTATTAAGCAATCTTACGCTAGGAACGATAATTAAGATTATTGAAGATGAAAAAATTGAGAAGTATATATTTTCAGATTTAGACTTAAAAAGATTTGATAAGAATAATAAAAAATATTATTTTAACAATAATACAAAAACTAAAATATCGTTAATAGATAAAAATAAAGCATTTTTAAAACTATTTTTAATCCTTAGAAATCGTGCAAGTCATTTTGAGAATTTATTAAAAATGAGAAATAACAAATATTCAAATATTAGTTATAAATTATATGAAAATTGCTATATCAGTATAAATCCAAGAAATTTAGAAAGATTTTTAGATGATTTGATAAGTGATTTTAATGAAGATTTGATAAGCAGAGTAAAACTCTGCTTTTAAGAGTGTTCGTCCACTCACGAAATACATTTCATAATATCAAAAAAAAATTAATCATAAAAGCTTTATCAATGTTTGTTAAAATCAGCTTTTATTAAAAGGAGAAAAATGAAATTTTTAAATATTCAAAAACTAAGCACTGAAAAGCTAGAAAATATGGGTTTTACTTGGCATACAAATGAAGATAAAAAATCATATGTAGATGATAAATTAATAATAATTAGCGAAGATGAAGCAAATAATTATTATAACGCTTGTAATGAGCTATATGATATGTTTATAAACGCAGGTTCTTATGTAATTGATAATAATCTTTTAGATAAACTTGGCATTCCTTTTAATTTACACGAAGTTGTGAAATTATCTTGGGAAAATGAAGTTCATTGGCATTTATATGGGCGTTTTGATTTAGCTGGTGGGCTTGATAATTTACCTATTAAATTGCTTGAGTTTAATGCAAATACTCCAACGGCACTTTTTGAAACGGCGATTTTACAATTTGAGCAATTAAGACTAAATAACTTAGATGAAAGCAATCAATTTAATCACACTTACGAAGCAATCGTTGATAATTTTAAACGCTTATCAACTTTAGATGAAGATGTAAGTAATTTTGATGAAGTATATGAAGGCTGGAAAATACTTTTTACAAGTGTAAAAAATACTGAAGAAGAGCTAACTACAAGATTGCTTATGCAAATGGCAAAAGATGCTGGATATGAATGCGAGTTTGCTTATGTTGAAGATGTTGAATTTAGCGAAGATGGAGTGTTTTTAGCTGATGAGAATTATGAGTTTTGCTTTATGCTAATTCCTTGGGAAATAATAGCTATTGAAGAAAGCGAATTAGCACATTTACTAACAAAAATAATCAAAAACCAAAAAGCAATTATCCTAAATCCTGCTTATACATTATTATTTCAAAGCAAGGCTATTTTAGAGATTTTATGGCAGCTTTATCCAAATCATAAATATTTATTAAAAACTAGCTTTTTACCACTTGAAAACGCTAAACAAGTTAAAAAGCCGTTTTTTGGTCGTGAAGGTGCAAATGTTACGATTTTGGACAAAAATGGCGAAATAATTACAAAAAATAATGGAGATTATGAAAATAACGGATTTATTTATCAAGAATTTGCAGAACTTAACGAATATAATGGCGAGTTCTATCAAGCTGGGGTATTTTTTGCCTACGAAGCGTGCGGACTTGGATTTAGAAAAGGTGGAACTATTATAGATAATTACGCACAATTCGTAGGACACATTATTAAATAAAGGAAAAATATGCAAGAAATTCTAAGTCTTACTTCATTTGTAGTTGATTTTGATATTAAAAAGAATTTAAAACAAGAATTACAAAATTATAAAAATATTTTAGTTATTGCTGGAGTTACGGCATTTGCGAAATTTAAAGATAAATTAGAATACGCAATTAGTGGCAATTATCATCTAACGCATACTAAAGAATGCTCGTTTAATGATATTAATAAAATTATAAATGAATGCAAAGGCTTAGAATTTGATTTAGTCTTAGCAATTGGTGGTGGTAAGGTTTTAGATACTTCAAAATACATAGCAAATGCTTTTAATCTAAAAATAATTACTATACCAACAATCGCTGCAACTTGTGCTGCTGTATCTGCTCTATCTGTTATTTATGAAGATGAAAAGTTTAAAGAATTAGCGCTTTTTAAAGAACCACCTTTTAAATGTTTTATAGATTTAGAAACTATTAAAAACGCTCCTAAAAGGTATTTAATAGCAGGTATTGGCGATACGATGGCGAAATTTTACGAATTTGATTTGCAATTAAAATATGCAAAAGCTAATAATATAGGCGTAAATTACTCAAATTCTTTTGGCAAAATTTGTAGTAATTTGTGCGTAGATTTAAACTATGAATATGCAAAATCTTTAAATGATGATTTGAGTTTTAAAAATGTCGTAATGTCAATAATAGTAAATACTGGCTATGTTTCACGCTCAATTAATATTGAATATAATGGGGCTTTTGCTCACGCAACTTGCTATGCGATAAGTTATATTAAAGAAATAGAAAAAAACTTCTTGCACGGAGAATTAGTAGCATTTGGTATTTTAGTCCAATTACTAATTGAGAAAAAATATGATGAATATGAAAAATTGCTTAAGTTTTACAAAGAAATCAATTTACCTACTAAAATAAGTGATTTTATAAAAGAAGATGAGTTTTTAAAACATATTGACAAAATAGCTAGTTTAGTCTTTGCATCTAGCGATGTTATTAATCTAATTAATCGTGGTTTTATAACAAATCTTGATGAGATAAAAAATGCTTTAATTTATAAAAAGGAGAAAGAATGAAAATTGTATTTTTAGACGCAAACACCTTAGGTGGAGAAAACATTGACGCATTTAAAGAATTTGGCGAAGTTGTATTATATGAAAAATCATCGCCTAATGAAGTAGTAAAAAGATTAGAAAAATGCGAAGTAGCAGTGATTAATAAAATCAAAATGAGCCGTGAAGTTATGCAAGCTTGCCCTGATTTAAAACTAATTTTAATTAGTGCAACGGGTATGAATACGGTTGATTTGCTTGCAGCAAAAGAATTTAATATCGTAGTTAAAAATGTAGCAGGTTATAGCACAAAAAGTGTGGCTCAACATACTTATGCTCTACTTTTATCATTAATGAACGAAACTATTTATTATAATGACTACACAAAAAAAGGCAATTGGGCTAAGAGCGAACTATTTTGCGATTATTCAAGAAGAATTTACACAATAGAAGGCAAAACTTGGGGAATTATAGGACTTGGAGCTATTGGAAAAGAAGTTGCAAAAATAGCACAAATGTTTGGTGCTAATGTGATTTATACAAGTCTTAGTGGTAATAATAACAATGCTGATTTTAAAAAAGTTAGCTTAGAAGAATTGCTAAAAAATAGCGATATTATAAGCATTCACGCTCCACTTAACGACAAATCATATAAATTAATCAGCGAAAAAGAACTAACAATGATGAAAGATAATGCGTATTTGCTAAATCTTGGGCGTGGCGGGATAATTGATGAAGTAGCACTCGCAAAAGCAATTGATAGTAAAAATATCCGCGTTGGGCTTGATGTTGTAGAAGTTGAGCCAATGAGTGCTGATAATCCTTTATTAAACATAAGCAAAAAGCAAAATCTAATAATCACCCCACACATAGCTTGGACTGCTTGTGAGTGTGTTACAAGGCTAGTGGCAATGATGGTGAATAATTTAAGAGATTTTTTAAATGGTAAATAAGATTTACTTAGGGCTAATTTTAGCCCTATTCTTTAGCTCTTGTGCTAAGCAAATTCCAACTACAACTATAAATCTAACTATTAAAAGCGATATTATTAAGTTTAAAGGACAAGGTTTTTTAAAGGATAATAAAGGTGATTTAAGTCTTGATTTATATGCACTTGGAAAATACATAAATACTTTTAAAATCAATGAAAAAATATGTTTTAACAACGAATGCTATACCAAAAAAAGCTTTAATGAAAAATTTTTTGGCAAATGGTATTATGATGATTTATTAAAAGATATAATTTTATGTAAAAATATATTTTCTAAGAAAAATTACTCAAAAACTCAAAATGGTTTTACTCAAATAATTGATGATTTAACTTATGTTGTTGATGATTTAAAATGTGAGTTTTCTTCAAAAAATATTATCATTAAAATTAATAAATAATAAATTTTATTATTCTATAATAATTTTTTCCTAATAATCTAATAAAATTTACAAAAAAATATTATATTTAGATGGAATTTATAATAAGGAGAAATTATGAAAAAAGTATTATTTTCATCGGTTTGTGCAGTGGCACTACTAGGGACAAATGTATATGCAGTAGAAAATAGTTTAAGTAATAGTTTAGATACTTTTTTAAGTCAAAAAACAGAGTTAGAAAGCAAGATTAAAGAGCAAAATACTCTAATAGCTCAAAAACAAGAAAGCGTAAATAATGCTAATAATGATTATTTAGCAAAAGACAAAACATATAAAGATTTATCTAAAGCTATTACAGACGCTACAACTATAGCTGGAGAAAAACAAGGCTTAAAGAGTAAAGCTGAGCTAGAACATACAAACTTAGTAAATCAAGGTAATTCTTTAAATACTCAAAAAGATAATTTAAATTCTGAAATTAGTCAATTAGAAAGCAGTATTACAAAATACGAAGAAGATTTAAAGTTACTAGCTACTAATTTAGAAATAGCAAATTCAAGCGTTACCGAAAAAGACTTAAAATTCAAAGAAGCCTTAGCAAAATTAGACGGGCAACAAGAAGAAAGAAAAAAGCTTCATACAAATTATGAAGAAGCAAGAAAAGAACATGAGGCAATGTTAGAAAAATATAATTTAGCTGATGAAGAAGGCAAAAAAGCTATAGAAACTCAATTGCAAGAAAAAGAAACGGCAAAAACCGTAGCAGAACAAGCCTTAAAAGCTTCTGATAATAATATCGCACCTTTATCTGGAGCAAAAGACTTAGCAGCAAGTGAATTAGACAATGCTAAATTACAAGTAAAAAATATTAAAAATAATCAAACCAATATAACAAATAAAAAAAATCAAGCTTCAGTTGATTTAGAAATTAAAAAACAAGATTTAACAAACACAACATCACATATAGAAGAAAACACTAAAAAACAAGCTGACGCAAAAGCGAATTTAGAAAAAGCTCAAAAAGATTTTGAAAATGCAAGTGCTGCCATTTTAACAGCTAAACAAAATCAAGCTGATGCTAAAACAGCTTTAGATACTGCAAGTGAAGACCTTGAAAAAGCTAAAGCAGAACTAAATACAGCTAATAATGATTTAGAAAACTTAAAAAAAGAATTAGAAAATATTGAAGCAAATATTACAAACAATACAGAAGAAGGTAAAAAAGTTAAAGAAGAGTTAATGTCAAGTGGTATTTATACGACTAATACTCAAACTCACGCTAACGCATTAATCAGTTTAGCAGCTTCGCACAATGGAGATTTAAGCAATGCAGCTCCTGAAGTAAAAGCACAAGCACAAACCTTAGCAAATCAAATAGCTACAACAATTTTAGATGAGAAAAAAGACGATATAACAGCAGAAGCTCTAAGCACTTTAAATGTTCAAATCAATAATATGAATAAGCGTTTAGGTGAAGTGCGTGGTTTAAATGCGGATATTGGGACTTGGTTTAGAATTTATGGTGGTCGTTTTAGTAATGGTAACAATAATTTCAATTACTATTCAACCCAAATTGGTGCAGATAAAAAAACTAGCTTAAATAATGCTGATATTCTTGCTGGTGTGCTATTTGGCTATGATAAAATCAATGCAGGTGTAAGAGCAAAAGACACTAGTGTAGGAGCGTATTTAAGCTATATTCACAATGATGGATATTTTGCTGATTTGGTATTAAAATATATAAGAAGTAGTTATGATAGTAAATTTGTTGATGTTAAATCTCAAAATTCATTCTTGGTTAGTGCAGAGGGTGGATATAGATTTAATGTAAATAATAATTTTTATCTTGAACCAAGCCTTGAGATAATCACTGGATATATCGGCAAATATGAATCAAGCTTAAAAATCTTTAATAAGTTTAAAATAAATGTAGATGCTCATTCTCCATTAATATTTAAACCACAAATATTTGCAGGTTATAGCGTAAATGATTTTACATTTAGAGCTGGTGTTGGGGCAGTAATTGATACTCAAACTAAAGAAGCAGACCTTTTAATAGGCGATATTATAAAAGGAGTAAATGCTAAGGTAAAAAGCAAATTAGGAGCTAGCGATAGAGGATTTGTAAGCGTTGGCACAGCATATACATTTAGCGATAATTTAAGATTGAATTTAAGTGTTGAAAGAAGCTTTGGCACAAAACTTACAAATGATTATGAAATAAACTCAACTATTAGATATACATTTTAAAATAAAGGGCTTTAAGCCCTTTTTTATCAAACCCCCACTAGCTAAGCGCTCATGCAAACGCATCTATGAACAATAGATCAATTGACAGTTCTTTAAATAAGTTAAACTCAGGTTTTAGAATTAACTCTGCTGCTGATGATGCTTCAGGTATGGCAATTGCTGATAGT
>NZ_JAHCZE010000048.1:0-12988 GCF_018501205.1 Campylobacter sp. 2018MI01
ACATAGAATTAAATTAAATAAAACCTAGAAAGAACATTTAGCTTAAATGCTCTGTTTAAGTTTTGATTTGTGAAATAAAGCTCGTATTCTATCTCTTTAAGCTTAAATTATTCTTAAAGTTTGAAAAAAAATAAATTTACATTGCTTTTTTGTTTTTAGCAATGTAAATTAACTATTTTTAAATACTAGCTAGGCGTTTTGAAGTGCTAATAACGCTATCAGGATTAAGCGACATTGAGCTAATGCCTTTTTGCTTTAGCCAAACGGCTAAATCTATATGATCACTTGGACCTTGACCACAAATTCCTACATATTTATTTGCTTTTTTACAAGCTGTAATTGCTCTTTCTAACATAAATAAAACCGCTTCATCTCTTTCATCAAAATCAGCCACTAAAATATCCATTCCACTATCTCTATCAAGTCCTAAAGTAAGCTGGGTTAAATCATTGCTGCCTATACTAAAACCATCAAAATATTCTAAAAACTCATCGCATAAAATAGCATTACTAGGCACTTCGCACATCATAATCACTCTTAAGCCATTTACACCACGCTTTAAGCCATTTTTCGCTAATAAATTTATAACTGAATTTGCTTGTGATAAAGTCCTTACAAAAGGCACCATAATTTCAATATTATTTAACCCCATTTCATCTCTTGCTATTTTTAAAGCTTCACATTCAAGCTTAAAGCATTCCGCAAAATTAGGAGCTAAATATCTACTTGCACCTCTAAATCCTAGCATAGGGTTTTCTTCGTGCATTTCGTAAAATTCTCCGCCTAATAATTTTCTATATTCATTAGTCTTAAAATCACTAAGTCTAATAATCACAGGTTTAGGATAAAAAGCAGCCGCAATTGTAGCTATACCTTCGGCTAATTTTGATACAAAAAATTCTCTTGCATTAGCATAGCCTTTACTAGCTTCATTTATTTTATTTCTTAAATCATCATTTATATTTTCGTAATCTAAAATAGCATTAGGATGAATGCCTATGTGATTATTTATAATAAACTCAAGTCTAGCAAGTCCTACACCATCATTTGGCATTTGTGCGAATTTGAATGCTAATGCAGGATTTCCCACATTCATCATTATTTTTACACCGCAATTTTGCATTTCAAATTCTTCATTTTCAATTACTTCGTATTTTAATGCCCCTTCATAAACCCTACCTTCATCTCCATGAACACAACTAACGCTTACTAAATCTCCATCTTTTAATATAGTTGTAGCATTGCTAGTGCCAACAACTGCACCAATTCCTAGCTCTCTTGCAATAATTGCTGCATGACAAGTCCTACCACCCCTATTTGTAACTATTGCTGCAGCTTTTTTCATAACAGGCTCCCAGTTTGGATCTGTCATATCAGTAACTATTACATCTCCAACATTTACACGAGAAATCTCACTAATATCATTTATAACCTTAACTACCCCAACGCTTATTTTTTGTCCTATTGCTCTACCTGTTATTAGGACTTTTGATTCTTCTTTTAATTTATAGCTTATATCTTTTTTCTTTTGAGATTGAACGGTTTCAGGTCTTGCTTGAAGTATATAAATCTTACCATCTAATCCATCTAATCCCCATTCTATATCCATAGGTCTTTTATAATGCTCTTCTATAATTAAAGCATATCTTGCAAGTTCGTTTATTTGCTCATCATTTAGGCTAAATTTATCTTGCATATTTTTAGCTACATCTACTACTTTTACGGCGTTTTCTCCTGCTTTTCTTTCTTCTTTAAATTCCATTTTAATTAGCTTTGAGCCGATTTTTCTTGAAATTATTGCTTTATTATTGTTTTTTAGGCAAGTTTTTGATACATAAAACTCATCAGGATTCACCGAGCCTTGAACCACACATTCGCCTAATCCATAAGATGAAGTGATAAATACAACATCTTTAAATCCACTTTCAGTATCAAGGCTAAACATAACCCCGCTACTTCCTTTATCGCTTCTTACCATACGCTGAATACCAGCACTAAGCGATACTTCAAAATGTGAAAAACCCTTATGCACCCTATAAGAAATCGCCCTATCATTATAAAGCGATGCAAAAACCAAACGGATTTTATCCAATATATCATCAATTCCACTAACATTCAAAAAAGTTTCTTGCTGACCAGCAAAAGAAGCATCAGGCAAGTCTTCTGCGGTAGCTGATGAACGAACAGCAAAAGTGCCTAATCCATCACTATCTAATTCTTTATAAAACTTAATGATTTGCTCTAAAAATAAAGGCTGAAAATTAGCTTTAGTTATTAAGCTTCTAATTTTTGCACCACACTTAGCAAGTGCATCTAAATCATCAGGATTTAAATTCTTTAACTCATTAGTAATTATTTCATCTAAATTATTGTATTTTAAAAAATCTCTAAAAGCTTGTGCTGTAGTTGCAAAACCATCAGGCACTCTAACCCCACTACTAGCAAGATTTGAAATCATCTCGCCTAAACTAGCATTTTTACCACCAACTATTTCTACATCGCTCATTCTAAGTTTTGAAAAAGCTAAAACATATTCCATTTTCACACTCCTTTTTGATAGAATTATTTTATTTTAACAAGCAAGGATAACTTAAATGAAACAATTAAATAAAAAAATTGTGTTTTTTATAAGTGATGGAACAGGAATAACCGCTGAAACATTTGCTCACTCGGTATTAGCTCAATTTGAAGATGAATATGTTTTCACACAAATTAGAGAGCCTTTTATAAATACTGAAGAAAAGGCTATTAAGGTTGCAAATAAAATTAATGAATTAGCAAAAACCGATATTCCGCTAGCATTTAGCACTTTAATTAATGTAAATATTGCTAATCATATTAAGAATTCTAATTGTGTTTTTATAGATTTATTAGAGCCTTTTGTTAGCTTAATTTCAAATAAATTAAATGTAAAACCTAGCATAAAACAAGGTCTATCTCACTCAAACACTCATAATAAAAATTATCAAAATAGAATAGAAGCTATTAATTTTACTTTAGAGCACGATGATGGACAATTCATCTACGCACTTGATAATGCTCAAATAATTTTAATAGGGGTTTCAAGATCAGCAAAAACACCAACTAGCCTTTATCTTGCTATGCAATATGGAATTAAGGTAGCAAATTATCCACTAACTCCTGATGATTTTAAGGCTTGTGCTTTGCCTAATGCTTTAAAACCTTATAAAAACAAGCTTTTTGGTCTTAGTATAGACCCATATCGCCTAAGTGAAATACGCAACGAAAGGCTGCCTAATTCTGAATACGCAAGTATAATTAATTGTAAAAATGAAGTAAAAAATGCGGAATTTTTAATGAAGATAAACAATATCCCATTTTTAAATATCACAAATAAAAGCATAGAAGAAGTAACTTCTACTTTATTAGATATATTTGACATACATAATTAATTATTACTTAAAAATAATTATTAATTATTAATATTTATCTTATAAGATTTTTTATATTTATATTAATGAAGAAATTGCTGCAAAAGAATATGATGCTCAAAAACTAGCAGATATTATTGTAAAGTTGAATGTTATGGGAGATAAAAGCAAAAAACCAAATCATCATAAGGGTTTTTGCGTAAGTGGAGTTTTTAAGCCAGATAGTAATATTAATGAATATTTTAACATTGAGCTATTTAAACAAAAAAGCATACCTGTAAATGGAAGAGTTTCTTTAGGTGGTGGTGAATTAAATGATAAAAGTAAAGCAAGGGGTTTAGCTATTAAGCTAGAAGGAGATAATGATAATTGGACTATGGTAATGCTAAGCAATCCAATTAATTTTGCAAAAACTCTAAAAGAATTTGGATATTTTCACGAAATGCAATTACCTGATGAAAATGGTAATGTAAATAAAGAAAAAATAAAACAAGCTTTTAGCGAAGTTCAATCTTTTAAAAATTTTGCAGAATATACTAAAAATATAGGGTTTTCAAAAAGCGTTGCTAATACTCAATTTTACAGCGTTCATACTTTTTTCTTTGATGATAAAAACAATAACAAATTTCCAGCTAGATGGACTTTTAAACCAAAAGATGGAGTTAAATTTTTAAGCGAAGAAGAAATAAAAACAACAAGTAATGATTATTTAGCAAAAGATTTTCAAGAAAAAATAAAAAATGCTCCTATTGAATATGAATTATTTTTTACATTACCAAATGAAAATGATGAATTGTATTCAACAAATGCTTTATGGCAAGGAGAACACAAGCAAATTTTCGCAGGGACTTTGCAACTTACACAATATAATGGCTTAGATTGCAATCTTGATGTATATTTTCCTTGGGATATGGCAAAAGGAGTATATGAGCCAAAAGATGAACTTTTTATACCAAGAAACGAAGCTTATGTAATAACTTTTGGTTATAGACAATAAGCTAAAGGGGTTTTAGAATTTGAAATATTAATTTCAAATTCTAATTATTTTAAGAGTTTATATATTTCATTAAAGTTACATAGCACAAATACGCCATAGCAATGGTAATTAACCAACCTATTAAAGCAAGTAGTTTAGAGTGTTTATAATCTCCTACTATGTTTTTCTTATAAGCTGCAATTAATATCACACATAAAGCAATAGGCAATATAAAACCATTTAAAGTCCCTACCAAAATTAATACTGCAGTTGGTTTTCCTATAGTTGAAAATACTAAAGTAGAAAATATAATAAAAGCTATTATTATATTGTTTTCATTCTTTTTAAGCCAAGGACTAAAGCTTGATATAAAACTAACTGATGTATAAGCACAGCCAACCACTGAAGTAATAGAAGCAGCCCAAATTACAATACCAAAAACAACACTACCAAAATTACCCAAAATATATTCAAAAGGAGTAAGAGCTGGATTGTTAGGATTTAAACTAACGCCTAAAGAAATAACCCCTAAAACTGCTAAAAATAAAAATACCCTAATAATACTAGCTATAATTATTCCTGAAACCGAACTTTTACTAACTTCTTTTAGATTTTCAACACCACAAATCCCCGCATCAAGTAAGCGATGAGCACCTGAAAAAGTAATATATCCGCCAACCGTTCCGCCTATTAAAGTAACCAAGCTTAAAGCATCAAATTTTGATGGAGCAAATGTCTCAATAGCTACTTCTTTTAAAGGTGGATTTGATTTAAACACAATATAAATTATTATAAGTATTAATATAGCACCTAAAATCTTAGCAAATCTATCCATATGTGCACCTGCGTCTTTATTAATGAAAATACCTATAGCAATTACTGCACTAATACAAGCTCCTAAAATAGGATTTATCCCAAAAATAGTCTCAAATCCAAGTCCAGCACCTGCAATATTACCTATATTAAATGCAAGTCCACCTAAAATTATCAAAAATGATAATAAATATCCTACACCTGGAAAGACCTTATTAGCAATATCTTGAGCTTTTAATTTACTAACTGCAATAATTCTCCATACATTAAATTGAACCCCAATATCCATTAAAACCGACATTAAAATAATAAAAGCAAAACTAGCCCCTAAGCTTTGCGTAAAGCTAGCAGTTTGAGTTAAAAATCCAGGTCCAACTGCTGAAGTAGCCATTAAAAATGCAGCACCTAATATAGCTTTATTATTTTTCATTAATTACTCCTTATGCTTATATTGTTTTCTTCTAAAGTTTTTTTGATTTTTTGTGCGAATAAAAGTGCTTTTTTGCTATCTCCATGAACGCATAAACTATCAGCTTTTATATTAATTTTTTTACCATTTTCACTGATTACATATGAATGTTTTATCATATTTAATACTTGATTTATTGCTTCATCTTCATTTTCAATTAAAGCATTTTCTTTAGTTCTTGATACTAATAAACCATCATCTGTATATCTTCTATCAGCAAAAACTTCACTAATACTATTAATACCTACATCATTTGCTGCACTAATTAAACAAGAATTGCTAAGCCCCATTAATGCTATATCTTTGCCTAATTTTGCAACTTCTATTGCAATATTTTTTGCTAAGTCTAAATCAACACAAGCCATATTATATAAAGCTCCGTGTGGTTTAACATAGCTTAATTTTACCCCTACTAATTCGCACATTTGCTTAATCGCACCAAATTGATAAGCAAGTAGTGCTTGTAATAATTCTTTATTTAAATTCTCATTAGTTCTTCCAAAATTTGCCCTATCATTAAAGCTTGGGTGAGCTCCTATTCTTAGCTTATATTCTTTAGCTTTAATTAAGGTATTATATATTTCTTTATATCCGCCAGCGTGAAGCCCACAGCATACATTAACAGAGCTTATTAAAGCTAATATCTCATCATCATTTTGCATACCTTCAGCTAAATCTGAATTAAAATCAATTCTCACTTGCATACTCCTTTATTTGATTTATATGTGAAATTCTTTCTTTTTTTGCCATTAGAGCTTCTTCAATACTTACTAATTCAAAACTAATCTTAGAATTAATTCTACTTTGAGCAAAAAGCCCTAAATCAGCTTCAATTACTTGAGCAATTTTTGGATAACCGCCTGTTGTTTGTGCGTCTTTTAATAAAACTATAGGCTCTCCACTACTTGGCACTTGAATAGTTCCTGCACTAACTCCGTGAGATGGCAAGCTTAATTCATTGATTAAATTAAGTTTAAAATCACTATTTAGCCTATATCCCATTCTATTACTTGAGCTTGATATATTAAATTCTTGATTTAATAAATTATGCTTTGCTTCATCACTAAAAAGCTCCCATTCAGCACCTTTAATTATTCTTATTTTATCTCTTGGTTTTATCCTAGATACTGCTATTTGAGATAAATTCATTCTTGAACCTATGCTTAATTCATCGCCTACTTTTAATGCTCTACCATTAAATCCACCAAAAGATGCGCTAAGATTTGTAGAAGCTGAATTAAGAACAAAATCAGCACTAAAACCACCATAAGCACAAATATAAGCACACATTCCTGACATAGCTCTTATTAATCTAAGAGTTTTTCCTGCTTCAATTCTAATTCTATAATTATTATGAATTGGCTTTTCATCTATGAATGCTTCATAATTTGCCCCTGTGATACAAAAAGTCATTGCCTTATTGCAATATATTTCTATCCCACCTAAAATCACTTCAATTGCAGGTGCATTTAAGTCATTTCCTAATAAAGCATTACCTAACATAAAGCTCCACTTATCTAAAGCCCCACTCTCATTTACCCCATAACCTTTATACGAAAACCTACCTAAATCTTGGATAGTTGCAATTGATGATATTTTTGTAATTTTCATAATCTCTCCTTAATGCTATTGATTACAAATTTTAATCTATCACCTGCTTTTAAAAGGCTCGGATTTTCGCTATTTACATCAAATAATTTTGCCTTTGTATTTCCTATGATATTCCATCCACCTGGACTTTGATAAGGATATATTCCTGTTTGAGCTCCGCCTATACCAACCGAACCTGCTGGAATTTTAAGTCTTGGGGTGCTAAGCCTTGGAGTGTGTAAAATCTCATTTAATCCACCCAAATATGCAAATCCTGGTTGAAAACCTATAAAATAAACATCATAAATAGGCTCGGCGTGTAATTTAGCAAACTCACTCATACTCATACCTTTAGCCTTTGCAATTACTTTTAAATCAAGTCCTAAATCCCCACCATAATCAACAGGAATTTCAATCAATCTTCCTGATAGCTCTAGTGGTTTAGTGCTAGTAATTAACTCATTTAATTTACTTTGTAAATCTAATAAATCTTTATAATTTAAATCACTTGTTAAGACATAAAGAGTATTCATTCCGACCACTACTTCTTTTATATAAGGCATATCTTTAATTACTAAATTAAGTGCATAGCATAGGCGTTGTTTTTCTATGCTTATTGGAGGCTCAAGATATAAAAGCAATGAAGTTTCGCTTGTAATTTTAAATTTGTTATACATAATCATCCTTTAAATTTATTTTTTTTAATACTAAAACACACTATATTCGCTATCTTTTCTATCCGTTACAAACATATATCCAGGAGAATGAGTTATCATAATATCAGGCTTACTAGTAAGTGCTATGCTTTGCGGAGTTACCCCACAAGCCCAAAATACACATTCTTCATCAGGATAAATAGTAGATGCGTCTCCAAAATCAGGATTATTAATATCTTTAATACCTATTACACTAGGATTTCCTATATGAACAGGTGCTCCATGCACGCTAGGATAAAGAGCTGTTGCGGTTGTAGCTTTGATTAAATCTTTATGTTTAATTGGTCGCATTGAAACAACCATTTTTCCATAAAACTTACCAGCACTTGCACAATCAATATTTGTAATATACATAGGCACATTATGATCTTCATCAATATGTCTTAAAGGTATATTGTGATTTAATAAAGCTGCTTCAAATGAAAACGAACAACCTATTAAAAAACTCACATAATCATCTTTAAAATGATTAATAATATCGCTTGTCTCTTCTACTAATTCACCCTTTTTATATATTCTATATTTAGGAATACTCGTTCTAATATCTGCATTATTTGCACTTGTTTTTGTAAGATATTCTCCCGCGTCTAAGACTTCAATTAAAGGACAAGGTTTAGGGTTTCTTTGACAAAATAATAAAAAATCATAAGCATCACTTTTAGGCAAAATCGCAAGATTAGCTTGAACATAACCTTTACAAACCCCTGCTGTAGGTTTATTGAATTCATTTTTAGAAATTAAAGCTCTTAACTCTTCTGGTCTCATTTTTTCTCCTTTTTGAAATTGTAGTGTGAAAAAATGTGAAGAAAAGTAAAAATATAAAAAACTTAACTAAAATTGTTACAAAATTACACAATTAATTATATATAAAATAAGTATTAAATATATTGATTATTTATATTAAAAATTAAGAAATTATTGCAATATAACAAATAATTATTGTAATATTTTATATATCTATTTCATAACTAATTTTAATTAGAATAATGATTTTAGGGGAGCGAAAGCTGAGAGTAGGCGTAATAGTCTTGACCCTTTGAACCTGTTTGGGTAATGCCAGCGTAGGGAGATACAAATTTTTAATCCTTTCTTAGCATTCCCATAAATTGATTTTATGGAGAGTTGTATGAGTAATTTTTTCTTGTGGCTTGGAGCTAGTATTTCGCTAGCTGAAATTGAAGCCGGTAGTTTATTTTCAGGTCTTATTTTAAGTGATTCTTTATTTGCTATATTTTTTGGGCATTTTTTAGGTGGAATTTTATTTTTTGCTATGATATATATTAGCACTAAACTAAAATGCAATGCTATGGGTAGTCTTAAATATTTTTACTCACAAAATGGCAAAATATTCTTTTCATTTTGCAATTTTCTAGCTTTAATTTGCTGGAGTGCAGTTATGATTATGAGCGCAACAATACTACTAAATGGACTATATCCAAATACAAATTTTAACTTAGTAGCAATTTTGTTATCATCACTTTTAATAATATGGCTATTCTTAAAACAAAATTTATTAATGTTAATAAATAATTTTATAGTTTGCATACTTTTTTTGATAGTAATTTATATTTTTTATAACTTAATTAATCTTAATTTAAACCAAATAGAAGTTAATAAAATAAACTTAATAAATGCTATTGAACTAAGTATTGCTATGCCAATTTCTTGGCTTGCATTAGTTGGTGATTATACAAAATATTTTAAAAATCCAATAAAAGATAGCTTAATAGCTTCAGTTGCGTATTTTCTAGGAAGTTCACTTATGTATATAATTGGATATTTAACTATGAAATACTATAGCAACCTTTCTAGTTTTTTAATCACTTTAAAATTATCAATGTTAATAATATTTTTGATTATTTTTTCAACAATAACAACAACATATTTAGACATTTTTTCAGCTAATGAAAGTATTAAAAATATAAATAATAAATTTGGTAATAAAATTACAATTTTATTAATAATCTTTATTGCTTTATTAATAGCTATTTTTATACCCTTTTCTTTATATGAAAATTTTTTATATACATTAAGTTCAGTATTTTTACCTATGGCATCGGTTATGGTATGTGTATATTGTTTTAAACTAAAAAATTCAGCTAAATTAAATTTTTTAATTTGGTTTATTGGATTTTTAATTTATCAAATACTGATTTATTTTGATTTTTTAGCATCAATTTTAACTTTTTTAATCATTTTAATTTTAACCTTAGGAGGAGAATATGTATCAAAACATTATGCAAAAAACAAGAAATCATAAAACTTTAGTAGAAAGTATTACAAATTATGTAACGATAAATGACTCAGCTAACGCTATTTTAGCTGTTGGTGGCTCACCTATTATGGGAGATTTTTATGAAGAAGTTGGCGAAATTGTTACAATTAGTAATGCGGTTTTGCTAAATATCGGGCAGTTAAACGAAAATCTAATAAAAGCCCATAAAAACGCAGCCTTAAAGGCAAATGAATTAAATATTCCTATTGTTTTTGACCCCGTTGCAGCAGGAGTTAGTAATGCAAGAAATAATTTATGTAAATATTTAATGCAAAATATAAAGTTTTGTGTAATTAAAGGCAATGCAAGCGAAATAAATTATCTAGTAAATAAAAAATTAAATACAAGTGGCTGCGATAGTAGTGATGAAATAAATCAAAATGATTTAGAAAAATACATTGATTTTGCTAAAAAACATAAAACTATTTTGGTAATCACAGGTAAAAATGATTTTATTATCAGCAAAACGAATGTTTTTATACTAAGCAATGGCTCAGCAATGCAGACGAAAATCACAGGTGCAGGTTGTATGCTAGGCAATATCTTAGCCGTTTTTGTTGGGGCAAATGATGATAAATTAAATTCCGTAATCACAGGTATAAGTGCATTTAATATAAGTGCTGAAATAGCCGAAACTAAAGCAAATGGCACTATGTCGTTTAAAATGCACTTAATTGATGAGTTAAGCAAAATTGATGGAACTACCATAAAAGAAAGGATAAAAATTGAAAAACTTAGATGAAATTTTAAGATTTTATGCAATTAGTGATGATATATACACTAAAGAAGATGAATTATTAGATATTTGTGAGATTTTATTTGCAAATCATGTAACTTGCTTTCAAGTAAGAAATAAAGCGAATAATTATAGCCTTAATACACTTTTAAAATTAAAAAATCTTTGTGAAATAAAAAAAGTAGCTTTAATAATAAACGATGATTTAGACCTTGCAATTAAGCTAAATGCTGATGGTATTCATCTAGGACAAAGCGATATAAACAAAAATCTAAAAATACCAAAAAATATATTTTTAGGAATAAGTGCAAGTAATTATGAAGAAGCGTTAAAAGGCTTACAATTAGGAGCGAATTATCTAGGCATTGGAGCAATTTATGAGAGCAATACTAAAAAAGATGCAAAAATGCTAAGCAAAAATGACCTAATAAAAATAGTGCAAGAAATAAACATTCCTAAAGTGGCAATAGGAGGATTAAATTATCAAAATATAGACAATTTAAAAGAATTTAAAATAAAAAATATAGCTTGTATAAGTGCGATTTATGAAAATCAAAATTATAAAGCAAATTGCGAAAAATTATGGAAAAAGATTTCTCTTTTATAATTGACCTTGATGGCGTAATCATTGATAGCGTTGGCTTTTGGCAAGAATTAGCTAATGGATATAATTTAGATGATTTAAGTTTTTATGATGGGCTTAAAAAAATTGATGAATTAAACAAAACTAAATTAAGTAAAAAAATTATTAAAACTTGCATTGATTTTTATAGCAAAGAAGCTAATTTATGTATAGGTGTAAATGAGTTTTTAGCCAAATTTAGAGCTTATAAAAAGTGTATTTATACAGCTAGTCCATTTGCAAAACTTGTTTTAAAAAGATTTGATATTTTAGATGAATTTGTTTTCATTCAAGATGAAAGAAAATATTTAAAAACTACTCAAATAGCTTTAAAAACTTGTATGAATAAGCTAAATACTAATAAATTTATTTTAATTGATGATAGCTCTAAAATAATTGATTTAGCTAATAAAAACGACATTTTTAGCATTGGAATCAATTGCGAAAATGCAAAAATAAACATTAAAAACATAGGAGAATTAAATGAAAAAGATATTAAGTATAGCTGGAAGTGACCCATCTGGTGGGGCTGGGTTGCAAGCTGATATAAAGACAATTCAAGCTCATAAAATGTATGCAATGAGTGTAATTACAGCCTTAACTGCTCAAAATACTAGCGGAGTTTTTGGCGTTTTAAGGGTTGATGCAGATTTTATAAAAGCTCAAATAAAAGCTTGTTTTGATGAATGTGAAATAGATTTTATAAAAATCGGAATGCTTTATGATGAAGAAATTATAAATTGTGTTAAAAATACTCTAAATGGATATAGTAAAATCGTATTAGATCCAGTAATGGTATCTACAAGTGGTGCAAGATTGCTTGATGAAAGGGCAATTAATGCTATAAAAGATTTTGCAAAAAATGTTTATTTGATTACTCCAAATTTATATGAAGCTGAAGTTTTGTTGGGCGAAAAAATCACAAATGAAAAAGATGCAATAAATGCAGCAAAAAGTCTAGAAAAAACTCTAAATTGTAAGGTTTTATTAAAAGGCGGGCATTTAAAAGCAAGTGATTTTTTAAGCGAAAATGGTGAAATTACTATTTTTAAAGGCGAAAAAATAAAAAATATTGTAACTCACGGCACGGGTTGCACTCTAAGCTCTGCAATTGCTTGTAATTTAGCTTTAAACGAAGATATTAAAACAGCTTGTAAAAATGCAAAAGATTATGTAAGTAATGCTTTAAAAAATAGCTTTAATTTTAATTACAAAGTAAAATTATTAAATCATTTTTAGCATTATAGTTTTAAGCTTTAATTTTAAAATATGTTTTTTGAAATTAAAGCTCTTAACTCTTCTGGTCTCATTTTTTCTCCTTTTTGAAATTGTAGTGTGAAAAAATGTGAAGAAAAGTAAAAATATAAAAAACTTAACTAAAATTATTACATGTAAAATA
>NZ_JAHCZE010000049.1:0-12831 GCF_018501205.1 Campylobacter sp. 2018MI01
TAACTAGCCTAATAATGATTTATATAGCTTATGATTTATTAAAAATTTTAATCAATTAGCCGTAAAATAGCTTTTTCGTTATTATTTTACGCTTTCTAATTTTAACTTCTTGATGATTTTAAATTCTAGTATTTAAAAAATTAGTCTAATCATAATTTTAATTTTTATTTATACATTAAGCTTTGTTATAAAAATAACAGAGCTTAATGTTTTTATAACTTTAAGATAAAAATATTAAATCAGTTTTGTGTTTTATTTTTATTCTTAGCTTTTTGCACAAAATATAATGCTATTAACGCTATTACAAATCCTAAGATAAAAGTTAAACCATAAGAAGCATATAGTTCTAATGCCAAACGCTCTTGCGATATAAATTTATCAAATTCCCCTACACTTTTTACTAAGTTAATTGTTGCTTCAATATTTTTCAACGAGTTATAAGGATTATTAGGATTCTTTAAATACAACATAAAAGCAAATACCTTAGTGCTAAATAAACTAGCAGCTATTAAACCTACAATAACACCAATACCGATATTTTTCTTTTTTTTCATTTTTTCCTTTAATTTTATTTTCTTTATTTTTAATTTTAAAATGGATTAAAGGCAAAATATAGGCAAAATAACTTTGCAATATTTAATCTTACAAATTATTTAGCTTTTAATAATTCTGTTCTTTGCTATTATCTTTTGCACTAATTTTGCCGTTATTTGGTATTGAAAACCAATTATTACTTAGCCTATAGCTTGTAAAATTTTTTGATAATTACTTTGTTGAATTGCTTTATATACAAAATAAATATCTATTAAAACATAAATATATAAAGCCCATAAAATAAATAGCCCTATAAAAAGAAATACACTAATTAAGCCTATTAAAAATATTCCTAATTTTAAAAAACCTAAAGACCTATTGCCTTGATAAAACCTATCAATACCTAATATCCCGAAGAAAAACCCTAAATTCATTGCCAATATAGGGTGTTTGTAATTAATACAAGAAAGATTTTTAAATTTTTCTTCACTTAAGCTGTCAAGTTTATTACTTAGCATAAACTTTTGCTCGCTTGATATTTTATTATCAAGCAACATTAAATAAGAACTTTTGTCCATAATGACTCCTTTGATTAAATAAAAGAGCTATTGTAATACCCCCCCCCCCGCTAACAAGAAGTTAATGGATTAAAATTATTTAATAATTATTCAAGATTTTTAAAAATAAAATTATAAAAAAAGATAAAAATATTTGCTAATAAAGATAATTTGTATTAGCTAACTAGCTACTTAAATTTATCAGCATTTTGTTTTACGCTTGCTTGTTTGCTCTATGAAAAACTCCTTTTTAGTTAAAGGAGTTTTATCAGGGTGCATTTTCTTAAAATGCTCTAAATATTTTTCATAATCAGGTGCTCCAAGCATTGCGTAAAAAAACTCACGAAGCTGCTTTTTCATAAACCACTTCTTTAAGTGGAATGCTAAACCTATTAGAATAACTTTCTTTCCAAATTAGAACGAATTTAATTCCAACTATTATGGTAACTAATAAGAAGAAAATCGTTAAAATAGCATTTACTACATTAGAATGTGCTACTTGTTTAGCTTTATTAAATTCTTTTAAAGTCGCTTCACTATTATCTCCTGCATTAATTTTTACTAATAGTTCATCAGCTTTAGCAAAATTAATTTGAGCTGTTGCTACGTGAGAAATTGAGTTTGCGATTTTACTTTCACTTTGTGGTAATACCTTTGCAATACCTGCTGTAAATGTAGTTGAGATTACAAAAAGCGCAGGTAAAACAATAGCTAAGATATACTTTCTTTTTCCCATTTTAATAAATACAGAGCCACATAAAAACATAGCAACTACTGCTAAAAGTTGATTTGATACGCCAAAAAGCGACCAAAGTGAATAAATTCCGCCAAGTGGGTCAATCGCACCACCATATAAAAACCAGCCCCATCCAGCAACACAAATTAAAGTAGCGAATATATTTGCTCCTAAATTACTTGTGTTTGCAAGTGGCTTATAAACATTTCCTAACATATCTTGAACCATAAATCTACAAGTTCTAGTTCCCGCATCAACTGCTGTTAAGATAAATAATGCTTCAAATAAAATAGCGAAGTGATACCAAAATGCCATCATTTCCTTTCCACCGATTAGCTCGTGAATAATTAATGATAAGCCTATTGCAAATGTAGGTGCTCCACCTGTTCTACTTAATATAGTGCTCTCACCTATATCATTAGCAAGTGTTTGAATATCAGCAGGAGTTACGCTAAATCCCCAAGCACTAATAGCTGCACTCGCACTCTCAAGTGTCGTGCCTATAATTGCTGGTGCTGAATTTATTGCAAAATATACTCCAGGTTGAAGTATGCAAGCAGCAATTAAAGCCATAATAGCAACCGCACTCTCCATTAGCATTGAACCATAGCCTACCATTTTTGCTTGTGTTTCATTTTCTAGCATTTTTGGGCTTGTTCCACTAGAAATTAATGCGTGAAAGCCTGAAATCGCCCCACAAGCAATATTTATAAATAAAAATGGAAATAATCCACCTGCAAACACAGGGCCTGTGCCATCTATAAAATGTGTAACTTTTGCCATTTTAATTTCAGGAGAAACTAAAACAACACAAATAGCCATTATCAAAATTACACCGATTTTTAAAAATGTTGAAAGATAATCTCTTGGTGCAAGTAAAAACCAAACTGGTAAAATCGCAGCTATCATTCCATAGCCCATCATTATAAAGCTAAGTTCAAGAACGCTAAAATCAAAATGTCTTGCTAAATCAGGGTCGTTTGATACAACTTTTCCTAAATATAAAGCTATCATAAGTAAAACAAAGCCAATTATACTAGCTTCTCCGACTGCACCTGGGCGAATAAATCTCATATAAATTCCCATAAAAATAGCAATAGGAATTGTTGAAGCTATTGTAAATGTCCCCCAAGGAGAATGTGCTAAAGCTTTTACAACAACCATAGCTAAAATAGCAATGATAATTAGCATAATAAGAAAAATTCCTATCATAGAAACAACACCAACGAAATTCCCCATCTCGTCTTTAATCATTTCGCCAAGACTTTTTCCACCGCGTCTGCTTGATACAAAAAGCACAACAAAATCATGCACGCTACCAACCAAAACACCACCAATTAATATCCATAATACACTAGGCAAATATCCCATTTGAGCTGCTAGGATTGGTCCAACAAGTGGTCCTGCACCTGCAATTGCAGCAAAGTGATGGCCAAATAAAACATATTTGTTTGTAGGAACAAAGTCTTTTCCATCATTAAGTGCTACAGCAGGAGTAATCTTAGTAGCATCAACGCCGCAAAGCTTAGTTTCTATAAACAAAGCATAAAATCTATAGCCGATTGTATAAATACAAACAGCAGCTACAACTATCCAAGCAGCATTTATTGTTTCGCCATTATTTAAAGCAATAACGCCCATACAAAATGCTCCAAGAATAGCAACAACTATCCATAAAAGCTTATTCATAGCTTCTCCTTAAAAATAAATTAATTTTTTAATCTAATTAAAAATGTGAGTAAGTATTATAATCTAAAATTATAATACTTATAAGAATTTTATATTAAAAGATAAAAATATAAAAAAATTACGAGTTAAATTATTAATATTTATTATAAATGTTTCCATAATACTCAATATTCTCTGCATTGCCTAAAGCATTTACTTTATCTGCTATTTTTTGAGCGTTAATTTCTAAATCAAATTCACTAGCTTCACTAAAAGCCATATTAACATCTATAACACTATCTAATCGCTTAATGGCATTAAAAGTTGCTAAAGTATTGTCAAAATCACTAGCTTCAATTAAAACGATAAACTTTTTATCAATTACTTGTTCTATGTTGGCATCTTTTATATTTTTTATTTCGTTTTCAAATTCTTCATTTGCAATAACTACTAAAGATGAAATCATTAAAAATCCTTTTTGTATAAAATTTTTGAATAAGCATTGAGCTTTAATGTATTTTTATCAAATAATATTGAATTAAGATATAAATTACGTATATTTATTTTATCCTTACCTATACAAATATTATTTTCTAAATCGCAAGAATAAGCAAAGTTTAAATTATCACTTAAAGCGCAATTATAAACTAAATTATCACTTTCTATATTAGTAATTTCATTTAATTTATCATCATTAATTATAACTTTTCTATCAGTTGAGCAAGAAATAATATTATCTTTTTTATAATCTACATTATAAATATTATCTTTATGAACTTCCTTGCTTATAAAATCATTAGAATTTAAATCATAAACAACTATTTTTCCACTTTCAAATCCTAAAGCAATTTTTGCCTTTTCTTTATTAATACTTGCAGCATTTATGCTTGCATTTGAAAAATGAACTTTTTTTATTAAGTTAAATGATAAATCTCTTATGATTAGTTCGCTTCCTAAAGAAGTAAGAATTATTTTATCTTTGTATAAAAATGCCTTATTAATATCGCTTGAGATTTTAAATTTCAATAATTTATTATCTTTATAAATGTTTAAAGTCTTTAATCCATCTTTTGAACTAATTGCTAAAATGCTACTATCGTAATCATCAATAAAAATAATATTATCATCAAGGCTTAAAACCTTATCATTATTTTTATAAATATCATTGCCACACGCTACAAATTCATTATTGATATAGTTTATATAACAATCATATTCTAAATATTCTAATTCATTTAGGTTTAGCTCACTTGCTAAACCTAAACTAGCTATAAATAATAGCAATTTTTTCACTTTAATCCTTCATTTATTACATCAAGTAAATTTGAACGATGTTTGCCTAATTCATCATTTCTAAAATCAGGCTTAAATGTGTTTTTGATTCCACTATCAATATTTGCTTGTGGTGCGTGGCATTGAACGCAGTTATATCTTGCTTGAGATATAGAATCAAGTTTTTTCTCATTTCTTAAATCATAATAATGGCTTGCTGGCATAGGAGTTGCTTCTTCAATACTAAGCTTTACACGCTCATTATCAGCACCTAAATCATGACAGCTAAGACACATATTATTATCTTGAGTAATTGGTAAAAAATCTTCTACATTGTGTGGAATTTGTGGTGGAGCATTTAAATAAGCTCTTTCAAAACGCTCTGCTTCTCCAGCTTCTTTTTCAGAGTATGTAAAATTCTTGATTTCTAATTTTGTTTCATCGTTTAGTGAATGTTTTCTTAAACCAATTTCAGTATCACTCACACTAGCAGCAATCAACAAACTACTAGCAGCTAAACTTAAAAATATTTTTTTCATTTTTTTCCTTTCAAAAAATTAATTAAATTAAAATTAAGTGCATCATCATCGCATACTTCAATACATCTAGCACACTTAATGCACTCACTATTGCTAACATTACCACTATATTTTGTAATAAGTGATAATACTTGAGCTTCTGGACAAATCATTTTGCATTTCATACATTTAGTGCATTTATTTAAATCATAACTTACTTTTAACATAGTAAATTTTGAAATTAAACTATAAAAAGCACCTAATGGACAAAGATGCGAACAAACTAAATTCCTTTGCACAAATAAATCAAGTAAAAATATAATAATTGCAACAAATATAGCCGAAGTTTGCATAAAAATTATTCCCCTAGTAATTATTCCTATATGAGAATACTTTTCAAATATTGGCTCATTTGCTATCAAACACAAAATCAAAATACTAAATAATATAAAATATCTAGTGTTTTGTTTAAAATTAGTCAGCTTAGAGCTTTTAAAACTTGTGTTTTGCTTGATAAAATCTGCTAAATTTGTAATCAAATTAACAGGACAAACAAAAGAACAAAATGCGCGACCCAAAAACAAAGCATAAATAATAAAAACTAAAAATGCAGATATAAATAATCCCACATTAAGAGTAAAAGTTGCTAAAAATATTTGCAAATACGCAAAAGGGTCGCTTAAGCTAATACTATTAAATAATAGCGAAGAGCTAAGATTTCCTTTTAAAATAAAATCAGCACTAGGTAATATAAATAAAGCTAAAAGTCCTAATTGGATAAATCTTCTTAAAATCAAATATTTATTTTTTAATATCTTCATTAAAATTCTCCATCATTTAGGTAATTTATAGCTTTTTTCTCATCGTGTTTTTTGCTAGTATCTATGTGTTTTAATCTTTCATCATCACCACTAACCCAGCCTTTAACATAATTATCATTTCTCTCACCCAATATAAAACTAGTAGGCAAAATAACAATAGCTGGCTTTTTAGTAATACAAACTTTTTCGCATAAACCACAACCCACACAATAATCATAATCAACCTTAGGCACTAACATTGCATGTTTTTTAGTTCGCTCATTTCTTTTATATTCAAGCTTTAAAGCTTTATCTATAAAAGGACACGCCCTATAGCAAGCATCACATTGAATTCCAAAATGAGCTACACAAGAGCTTTCATCTACTATTGCACGACCAATATTTACTAAAGAAATTTTATTAATACTTTTATCTAGCGCATCTGTCGGACAAGCCTTAATACAAGGCAAATCATCGCATAAATAGCAAGGAATTTCATTTGCACTAAATTTAGGAGTTCCTAAACTAGCAAATTCCCCTATCTTAGCTAAACTTAAAGTATTATAAGGGCAAGCTTTTACACATTTAGCACAACGAATGCAATTAGCCAAAAAATGTTTTTCACTAACAACTCCTGGTGGGCGTAGAAAAAAACTCTTTTTAAGTTCAATTTTGCTTTCACTTTTTGGTGTATCGTTTAGTTTGAATATGCTAAAAGTTCCAACACCAACTGCTAAAATCTTTATAGTATTTGTAAAAAATTGCCTTCTCATAAATATTACGCCTTAGTTATTTTTACTGCACACTTTTTAAAATCAGTTTGTTTTGAAATTGGACAAGTTGCATCTAATGTAACTTTATTAATATAAACATTCTCATCAAACCAAGGAACATAAACAAGACCTCTTGGTGGTTTATTTCTTCCACGCATATCAATACGAGCTTTAACTTTTCCACGGCGAGATTCTATCCATACTAATTCTCTTTGCTCAACTCCTAAAGCTTTAGCATCTTCTGGATGAATATAGCACATAGCTTCAGGAACTGCACGGAATAATTCAGGAACTCTCATTGTCATTGTTCCACTATGCCAATGCTCTAAAACCCTACCAGTGCATAACCAGAATGGATATTCTTCAGATGGTCTTTCAGGTGCTTTCATAAATGGCCTAAAGAAAATCTTAGCTTTATTTGTAATTGCTGTTGCTTCTTCGCTTGTTGGTTTTACTAAATCACCACTTTTAATTGATTTATCAAAATCCCCATAGAATGCAAAATCACCTTCAGGATTTGCTTTTTTAGCATATACATCGTATTTTGTATTAAATCTCCATTGAGTTTCTTTACCATCAACAACAGGCCATCTTAAGCCCCTTACCTTATGATAAGTTTCAAAACTAGCTAAATCGTGTCCGTGACCAGCTCCGAATTTTCTATATTCTTCCCATAAATATTTTTGAATAAAGAAATTATAGCCTTTAAATACATTGCCATCACTACCTTTTACATTTCTACTATCGCCTTTAACTTCGCTATTTAACCAATCTTTTAAGCTTTCACTATCATCTAATGAAATTTCTTTACATTCTTTATTAGCAAATAAAACATCGTATAAAGTATCATCTTCTTTATATCCCATTTCTTTAGCTTTTTCTAATACGCTTGGTAATGTTGTCTTTTCATCAATTTTTACTTCATTCCAAACTTCGCTTAATTTAAAGCGTTTGCTAAGCTCTAATAATTGCCATAAATCACTCATAGCTTCGCCAACTGGCAATACTTGTTGTTTCCAATGTTGAGTTCTTCTTTCTGCGTTTCCGTAAGCTCCCCATTTTTCATAAATCATAGCTGTAGGTAAAATTAAATCCGCAACTTTTGCACTAATTCCAGGATAGCAATCACTTACTACTATAAAATTATCTTTTTCTCTAGCAGCTTTTATCCAGTGATTTGCATTTGCAGTATTTTGCCAAGGATTATTTACCATAACCCATGCGAATTTTTGTTTTCCATCTTCAAGATTTCTCATCATTTGCATAAAGTGATTTCCTTGAACACCATTAATTGTTCCTTCAGGAACTTTCCAAAGCTCTTCACTTTTAGCTCTATGTTTAGGATTTGCTACAACCCAATCAGCAGGTAAGCGGTGTGCGAAAGTTCCAACTTCTCTTGCTGTTCCACAAGCACTTGGCTGACCTGTTAAAGAGAATGCTCCATCACCTGGTTTTGCTTGTTTTCCTACTAATAAATGCACAGTATATGCAAGTTCATTTACCCAACTACCACGAGTATGTTGGTTAAAGCCCATAGTCCAAAAGCTTACTACCTTTCTGCTTTTTTCAATATATAAATCAGCTAATGCTTTTAATTTTTTCTTAAATTCTTCTATATCTTCATCAGGATTTCCTTTAGCTACGCTTGCAACATAATCTAATGTATAAGGTTCAAGTGCTTTTTTGAAATCTTCAAATTGAATTTGCCAGTTAAGTGCTGCTTGAGCTTGATGTTTCATTTCAAATTTTTCGCCATCTTTTACACCTAAATGACTTAATGCTATTGCTTCATCTTTATCTAAAGTGATTGCATTTTCTTTAGCTACGGTATCTTTTTCAGCTTCGCTAAAGCTTGGATGATTTGGATTATTTCTCATTCCATATCCAATATCAGCAAATCCTGTTGTAAATACACAATGATTTTTTACAAATTCCCAATCAATTGCTTTTGGATTGTTATATACAATTTCTCTAGCAATATAATTCCATATTGCAATATCAGAACTTGGAGTAAATATAAGTTCCATATCAGCAATGTCGCTAGTTCTTGTTGTATAGGTTGAAAGATTTACAATTTTTACTTTTTCAGGGTCTCTTAATTTTCTATCACTTACACGGCTCCATAAAATTGGGTGCATTTCAGCCATATTTGAACCCCAACAAATAATAGTATCAGTAAGTTCAATATCATCATAGCAACCTGCAGGCTCATCAATACCAAATGTTTGCATAAAACCAATAACAGCACTTGCCATACAATGTCTAGCATTTGGGTCTATATTATTGCTTCTAAAACCAGCTTTAAATAATTTTGAAGCAGCATATCCTTCTTGAATAGTATGCTGACCACTTGCAAACATTCCTATACCATTTACACCTTGTTCTTTTAAAGCTTTTTTCATATGTTTTTCCATCTCATCAAAAGCTCTTTTCCAAGATACTGGAGCAAATTTTCCGTTCTTATCAAATTCGCCCTTAGCATTTACTCTTAATAAAGGCGTTACAAGCCTGTCTTCTCCATACATAATTTTTGCATTAAAATATCCTTTAATACAATTTAAACCACGATTTACAGGTGCTTCAGGGTCGCCCTTAGTAGCTACAATTTTGCCATTTTTAGTAGCAACCATAATACCACAGCCAGTTCCACAAAATCTACAAACTGCTTTATCCCAAGTCCATTCACTTGTTTCGTCTTTTGCTAAGGCAATACTAGGATTTATGCAAGCTGCTGCACTTGCAACTGCTGTGCTCTTTAAAAAATCTCGTCTTTGCATTTATTCTCCTTATAATAATGTAAAAATAGATTAGATTATTTGCTTTAAAATCTTATTGATTAAGATTAATATTTTTTTTAAAGTAAAGCACATAAATATTATCAACATTAAATTAACTTAAAATTCTTAATTCAATAAAAATTGAAAAAACATTCATAAAATAATATAAAATATTTAAAAATTAAATTAAATTTAAAAAAATATATTAATTACCATCAATTATTTTTAAGCTTTTTTATATTAAAGTAGTGTTTCAAATTTTCACAAGGTGTATAAATGAAAAAACCAACAAACAAACTTTTATTAGCCCTTTGCATAGTAATTGGGATTTTTATTGGTGGTGGAATTTATACTTTTATAATAGCAGATGGCTTTTTAATGATGACTTCTAAACCTGAAGCCTGTAGCAAATGTCATATTATGACAGATGTTTATGATAGCTGGGCAAAAGGTGAGCATTCAAGCAATGCAGGTTGCGTAGATTGTCATTTACCTCAAGGTGATGTGGTAGCTTATTGGACTAAAAAAGCTTATCACGGATTAAAACACGGCTATTATTTTACAGTAGGAGGAAATCCACCTAATTTAGAACCTACCGAAATGACACACGAAGATGTTAATCGCAATTGTGCGACTTGTCATAAAGACTACGCACATAATGCAATCAATGCAACGACAAAATTAAATAGCGAGCCACTTGATTGCCTTAGCTGTCATAGAACAATAGGTCATTTACATAATTAAAAGGAGAAAATATGTCAAAATCAGTTTATGTTGCGGCTATTGTGGTAGCTGCTTTAGGTGGTGCAGGCTTATTTGCACTTAATACAAACATTGCAGAACATAAAGGTGAAAGTAAAACTCAACCATTAAAAACTTTTGAAATTAGTGATGAAGAACCAGATTTTGCAAAATGGGGTAGAAATTTCCCAGCTCAATTAGATGGTTATTTACAAATGAAAGATGAATATATTGAAACACCATTTGGCGGAAGCTTACCTTATAGTAAGATTATTCGCTGGCCGGCTGCGACAACATTTTGGAATGGATATGCTTTTGCGGTTGATTATTCTAAACCAAGAACTCACTATTACTCACAAATTGACCAAATGGAAACAAAAAGAAACAATAAAGAATATCTAAATGCTCACGGATTACCTGCATTTAAAGGTCAGCCTGGTGCTTGTGTAAATTGCCATACTGGATTTTTAACTGCTATTTATAAAAGTGATAAATTAAGCCCAAGTTTTATGCTAGGTAAAACTGAAGTAATGGGTGCAAAGAAAATGGGATTTTTTGACGCATTTGGTGAAAAAGGCGAAGCTATGAAAGAAGCTTGGACAAATATGAATAAAATGCCTTATTTTGATGTTATGAAAAAAGTAGAAGAAAAATACGGAGATGGAATTCACGGCTCTCATATGGGATCAACCTGTGCAGATTGTCATAACCCAGATGATATGAGTCTTCGTGTAACTCGCCCTGCTTTTGTTAATGCTATGGTTTTAAGAGGCTATGAAGCAGACGCTAAAAGTGGTATCAAAGCTAGTAGAAAAGAAATGAGAAATTATGTTTGTATGCAATGCCACGTTGAGTATTATTTTGAAGGTAAAGATAGCACTTTAACATTCCCATGGACAAAATGGAAAAAAGATGAAGCATTTAAAATAGAGAATTTTGATGAATACTATGATGAAAAATTTGCAAATGGTGAATTCCCATATGATTACATTCAAAAAGATACAAAAACAAAAATAATTAAAATGCAACACCCAGAAGCTGAAATGTATTCAAGCTCTTTACATTATAGAAGTGGTGTAACTTGTGCAGATTGTCATATGCCATACAAAAGAGATGGAGCAAACAAAGTAACTAATCACAATATACTATCTCCATTAGCTGATATAAATGCAGCTTGTAAAACTTGCCATCCACAAAGCGAACAAGTATTAAAAGATAGAATTAGCTTTATTCAAAATCGCCACGCTTATGAGCTTAGAGGTTGTGAAAATAACTTATTAGCATTAATTGCTGATATAAAAACAGCTCGTGAAGAATTAGCAAAACTTCCTGAATTTGCAAATCTTGAAGATAAAGCAAGAGATGATGCTATTTCAAAAGTTATAGAAAAAGCACAATATGCTCATAGAAAAGCACATATTAGATGGGACGTATCATTTAGTGAAAATAGCTATGGCTTCCACTCACCACAAGAATTTATGAGAATTATAGGTCAATGTAAAGAAGTAGCTAGAGAAGGACAAGCAGAGTTAGCAAATGCGTTAGCTCCTTATGGAATTAAAATTGAATTAACAAAAACAGCAACAATTCCAGCAGCACCTCTAAAACTAGACCATAAACCACCAACAGGTTCTCTACCAACAGAAGCTATGAAAAAAGTTGATGAGGATGTAAAAAATCTAAACTTTAAATAAAAAATTGCGAGATTTTCTCGCAATTTACTCATTAATTAAAGCCCAATTTTAATAGCATAAAAATTAAAACATTATATAATTGAAAATAAGAATTTAGTTTAAATATATTTTAATTAGTGTTAAAACTAACTAATTTAATTACTAAAATAATGTAATCTTAAATTATCAAAAAAAGGTTTATATTATGCAAAATGATAAAGAAATAATTCTGATAGTAAATCTTAAAAAAAGCTTATTGTTTTCTATATATAAATTACTATTCTTATTACTTCCTAATGTTATTGTATGCTTGTTTATCATTATAATTTTTGCTTGTTCTTTGTATTTTAATGATGGTTATTTGTTGGCATTGTTACTTACTTTTCTTATCTTTCCTCACCATTTTCGTTTTGTGCTTTTTCCACTTATGATAAGAAAAATTATTTGTTATGATAAATATTTTGAAATCATTAGACTTTTTAGTAAAACAAGGATATATTATGATGATTTAAAAGAATATTATTTCGAATATTTAAAAATTAGATTTTCATCACACAAGATTTTGCATCTATCTTATAAAAACAAATTCTTTAGCAGCATTATAAACACCGAATTGCTTAATCCAGAAGATTTAGAAAAATTCATAGAATTATTAAACGCAAAAGGCATTAACAAACAAGTTTCAATCATAGATGATAAAATATTTTATAATGTTTTTAGCATTATAGATAAAATCTTTAAAATTTAAATCTAAGTTATTAAGAGTTTTAAAGGTATTACAG
>NZ_JAHCZE010000004.1:0-71440 GCF_018501205.1 Campylobacter sp. 2018MI01
AATAAAAACAGCTAATTTTCTCATATTTTTTCCTAATTAAATTTTTCATATTATAAAAAGTTATGAAATATATTATATTTTTTTTCAAAAAAAGATAATAATTTATAATAAGTGTTACTTTTATACACATTTTTTAAAGTTTTAAATACAATTTAAATACATTTTATGAATTATTCTGCTAAAGTAATCTTAATTTTTTAATTTTTTTTAAGGAGAAATGATGAAAAGAGCAATTTCTATTATTATTTTGATTGCTATTCCATTTTTATTCGCTACTATTTTGCCCGTGCCAAGTGGCTTAAGCGAAGCTGCGTGGGTAATGTTTGGTATTTATCTTTCAGCAGTTTTAGGTCTTGTATTTAAGCCTATACCAAATTCTATGGTATTAATTACTGCAGTGGCAGGAACTGCACTATTTATGGGACCTTATTTAGGTGGTGCAAAAGAAGCTACAAAACAAGCTTTAAGTGGCTATGCAAGTTCAACTACTTGGATTATAGTTTCTGCATTTGCTTTAAGTATTGCATTTACAAAAACCGGTCTTGGTAAAAGATGGGCTTATTTTTTAATAGGTAAATTTGGTAAAACTACTTTAAGACTTAGCTATGTTACTGCATTTTTAGACTTAGTAGTATCACCTGCAACTCCATCAAATACTGCAAGAGCAGGCGGAATTGTCTTTCCAATTGTAAATTCAATCGCACAATCTTTATCAAAAGATAAAGTTGAAACAGAAAATAGAGTAGGTGCGTTTTTGGCGTGTAATTCTTATATGAGTACAAAAATGACTTCATTTATATTTGCAACCGCAATGGCTGGAAATATGCTAGTGATTGGTTATGCAAATGATATTTTAGGAACTCACTTAAATTGGGGGAATTGGGCTGTTGCTATGATAATTCCTGGTATTGTGTGTTTATGTGTAATTCCATTAGTTGTTTATATTTTTGTTCGCCCTGATATAAAAAAGATTGATAATGTAGTAATTTCAAAACAAGGCTTAGAAGAATTAGGAGAGATGAAAAGAAGTGAGAAAATGCTTGTTTTAATCTTTGTTCTAGCATTGCTTGGTTGGTCTGTTCCGTCTTTAGCTAGTTCTTTATTTGGATTAAAGATTGATATAGATGCTACTGCAGTAGCTGTTGGTGCTATGAGTTTATCAGTATTACTTGGCGTTTTAAAATTTGAAGATATAGCAGGTTCTAAAGAGTGTATAGGGACATTATTTTGGTTTGGTGGTATTATGTCACTATCAGGTATGATGAATAAATTGGGCTTTTTTAAATGGCTTGGAACATTTATTCAAGGTAATATGAATTTAGATTTAGACCCATTGATAGTATTAATAATTATTGGTTTTATTAGTATTATCGTAAGATATTTATATGCTAGTGCAACCGTTTTCATTACAACTCTTTTACCGGTTTTATTTTTAATAGGCAAAAGTGCAGGAGTTGATCCATATTTATTAGCATTTTTATTAATTACTACAAATTCTTATGGCGGAGCATTAACTCATTTTGGTGGTCCTGCTGCTTCAGTTATTTTTGGAGCTGGATATAACACCGTAAAAGAATGGTGGATTACTGGATTTGTAGTGGCTATGGTATCTTTTATTTTATGCCTTGTAATAGGTCTTCCTTATTGGGAAATGTTAGGAATGAATTAATTTTTTTTCTTGTTTTGATAGGAATATCAAAACAAGAATTTCATAATCAAATATTAAGTAAAATATATTTAAAATATCACACTTTTATTTTTTTATAAGCAAATTTTATTATCATATGCAATTTTAGCCCAAGTGGTGAAACTGGTAGACGCGCTAGACTCAAAATCTAGTAGGAGCAATCCTGTGTCGGTTCGAGTCCGACCTTGGGCACCATAAATAAAAAAGGAATATAAAAATGCCAAAAGACGCAAACGGAAACGAATTACAAGCAGGAGATAATGTTAGCGTTATTAAAGATTTGAAAGTAAAAGGCAGTTCTTTAACTATTAAAAGAGGAACTAATGTAAAAAACATAAAGCTTACTTCAAATGATGATGAAATAGAAGCAAAAGTTGATAAACACGGAGTTATAGTTTTAAAAACTTGTTTTTTAAAAAAGGCTTAACATTTATGAAAAAATTTTTAACATTTTTACCTATTGCTTTATTAGCAAATCCATTTGATGACTTAGTAAATGCGTATAATCAAGAAGATTATAAAACTTCTTATGATATAGCTAGTTCTATTTGTAAGCAAACTTGCTCTGATATTAATTTAAATCTAATTATGGGTAAAAGTGCTTTTAGATTAGGTTTATACGATGAAGCTTTAGCTGCTTATGATAGGGTTTTGGTATTAGATGATACTAATACAGAAGCGAGATTACAAAGTGCTATTATTTATCAAAAAAACGGGAATTTAGCTTTACTTAAATTAGAACTAGAGAATTTAAAAGATGATGAACGCTTAAATGATGATGAGAAAGCTTTAGTTGCTAGTATGTTAAAAAATGTTAAATATCAACAAAAAGCCAATAATGAAATAAATATACCTTATGCGAGTATTGGTTTTGGATATGGATATGATAGCAATCCAAAAAAGCAGAATTTAAAAGATAGTTATTTACCAGTACCACAATTAGGCATTAATTTTCCAATACCAGGTGCTAAGCACCAACCAGCTAGTAGTATTTTAGCTAATCTTAATGCTGGCTATAAAAAACAAGTTAATAATGTATATGATTATGATATAAATATTAATTTTTATAATAAGTATTATATAAAACCAATTGAAGAAGATTTTCAGAATTTAAGTGTATTTACAGCTTCAATTAATAATGGTTTTGAGATATCAAGACAATTTAAATTAAATATTTTAATGTCTTATGATTATATTATTTTAAAACAAAAAAGATATTTAAATACTTTTACAGCAGATATTTCAGGTGATTATTATACTGAAAGTGGGCTAGCTTTTGGTCTAGGCTATACAATTAATCATAATAATTATTTGATAGAAGATAATAAAGAGAATGATTCAAATCATCATAGTATTTATGCTATGAGTAAGATTATTTCTCAAAGAAGTATGTCTTATTTAAAAATTGCTTATGATATAGAAAAAACTAGCAGAATTAAAGAAAGTTCAAATAATTATAAAGAATATTCAGCTACTGCCGGAATTATTTATATGTTAAATAAACAAGTAATATTAAAAGCAAGTTTAGGTTATGCTAAAAGTAAATATGATGAAAAAATCTTCTTAAATACGAGAAACGATATAACCTATAGAGTAAATTTTGGTGCTGAATACAATATGGATCATCATAATTTCTTCTCACTTGATTTAGGATATAATAGGGTAAAATCAAGTATTGAATACAATTCTTACGATAATCTTTACACTAATTTAATGTATAAATATAAATTTTAAGCTAACAACCTTTTAAAATATGCTATAATTTGGCATCATTTTGAAAGGATACGCTATGAAAAAAATATTATTGTTATTAAGTGTAATAACTCTAACCTATGCAAGCGTAGGTAAAATATCAGCCATTAGAGGTGATGCAGTAGTTATCTCAAAAGGTAATGAAATAAAAGCTTTATTAAATCAAGAACTTGATGAAAGCGATATTATAAAAACGGGAAACAATGCAAGATTACAAATAATCTTTAATGACAACACCGTTACTACTCTAGGTAAAAACACAAGCTTAGAAATAAAACAATTCTTATTAGATGGAAAAAACTCTAAAGTAAATCTTGAAGTAAGTGAAGGAAGCTTTAAGGTAATTACAGGAGAAATCTCAAAATTAGCAAGAAAGAATTTCTCTTTAAAAGCTCATACAGCAACAATTGGTATTAGAGGAACAGTGTTTGTAGGAGAAGTTGGACTTAATATAAACAAATTAGCTTGCTTACAAGGTGCAATAGATGTTAAATTAGGTAATAAAACTTCTTTAATTGATTCAGGAAAACAAATAAGCTTTTCAAATACTAAAATAATCAAAGTTGAACCTTTAAAAGTAAATGATTTTTCTTTAACCAAAGCAAATATTAACGAAGATAATAAACCAGAAAAAATACAAGAAAAACAAGAAGATAAACAAAGCACTACAAATACTAATAAAGTAACAAGTATTACTTTAAGTAGTGATATTAAAGCTGAAAACACTAATTCAAATTCTAAAAATACTTTACAAACTAGTGAGCAAATGAATATTGCAAGCGATATTAAAGAAGAAGTAACTGAAATCATTGCAAAAAATGATAATTCTTTAAATACAGATAATGTGCCAGAAATTGCTCCAAATAAACCTAGTGATGATTTAGTTATTCCAAGTAATCCAAATACGACACCAGATACGCCAAGTAATCCTGATAATAATACAAGCACACCAGAAAATAAGCCAAATGATAATAATGTGGCAATACCTGATGTGCCAGTGATTAAAGATGAAAAAGAATGGACTAAATTAGAACCTTCTATACCTAATAAATACTTTGCTAATAACAATGTAAATAGTTATTATTACTATTCAGAAGATTTAAATTCTAAAAGTGCAGCAAGTCTTAATTTAGGAACTATGACACTTGATTTATATGGTAGAAAATTAGAAAACGATAAGAGTGTTAAATCTTTTGATTATTATACTTTAGATGGTAAAAAGAATACTCTTACTAGCAATAGCTACAATGTTTCTGATTTAGGAACTAAAGAAATCAAAACTCAAAATTATAACTTGCAAAATACTAGTCTTAATACGCCTAATGCTGAAAAGAATTTAGAATATTCATCAGATTATGCTAGTTTTAGTGCAAATAAAAATGAATTAAAAGCTAAATTAATTGGTATTAATTATGATTTAAGCAAATCAGATTTATCTCATTTTACAACTTTAAAAGATGATTGGAATAGTTTTAAAAGTGATATAGAAAAAAATAATCAAACAGCTATTAATTATTACTCAAATACAAATTCTGCCGCTGAACTTGATTTATCAAGAGGACTTTTAACTTATTATTCAAAAGAGCAAACTAAAAAAGATGGTAGGGATAGTGCTTATAATTTAAGATATTTTGTTATGAACCATAATTATTTACAAATGCGTGAATATGATATAGAAGATTTAGAATACAACGGCTATACAATGAATTTTCAAGCTCCTACTGTTGTAGATTCAACTTCGGATCATTATAGAACTACTGCTTATGTCAATAAAGAACAAATTGAATACACTGCAAAAAATGGTAGTTTGGATTTAAATATTTTAAATATAAAAGAAAATTTAAAATTTACTAATTCTTCAAATTATAGAAAGCAATTAGCTGATTGGGATAATGAGAAAACTAAATTCTTTACAGAATTTTATACAAACCCAGCTCAAGAATTTTATTATGCTGATACGAAAAATAATTATGTTAAGTTAAAGCCAAGTGATTCGTATTTTGCTAGTTATAGTAAGATTAATGATACTTCTGATGTTTTATTTGAATTACAGAATAGTAAATTACTAGGAGTGTATAATAAAAACAATGTAATAACTAGAATAAATCCTCAAGTAAATTCAACTATGGATATTGATAATTCTCAATATAAATTAAAAATTGATAGCAATGAACTTGATAAGACTTCTATTAAATTAGAAACGGAAGCAAGTAAGGCTAAATTACAAATAGAAAGCAAAATAGCAAATGAGGATTTAAAGATAAAAACAGATGAATTAAAAAAATCTTTAAATATTTCAGATATAAATAAAAAGATTAATGAGATTAAAAATAAGTAAGGAATATATATGAGAAAACTTGTAATTTTATTAAGTGTAATAACTCTAACCTATGCAAGCGTAGGTAAAATATCAGCCATTAGAGGTGATGCAGTAGTTATCTCAAAAGGTAATGAAATAAAAGCTTTATTAAATCAAGAACTTGATGAAAGCGATATTATAAAAACGGGAAACAATGCAAGATTACAAATAATCTTTAATGACAACACCGTTACTACTCTAGGTAAAAACACAAGCTTAGAAATAAAACAATTCTTATTAGATGGAAAAAACTCTAAAGTAAATCTTGAAGTAAGTGAAGGAAGCTTTAAGGTAATTACAGGAGAAATCTCAAAATTAGCAAGAAAGAATTTCTCTTTAAAAGCTCATACAGCAACAATTGGTATTAGAGGAACAGTGTTTGTAGGAGAAGTTGGACTTAATATAAACAAATTAGCTTGCTTACAAGGTGCAATAGATGTTAAATTAGGTAATAAAACTTCTTTAATTGATTCAGGAAAACAAATAAGCTTTTCAAATACTAAAATAATCAAAGTTGAACCTTTAAAAGTAAATGATTTTTCTTTAACCAAAGCAAATATTAACGAAGATAATAAACCAGAAAAAATACAAGAAAAACAAGAAGATAAACAAAGCACTACAAATACTAATAAAGTAACAAGTATTACTTTAAGTAGTGATATTAAAGCTGAAAACACTAATTCAAATTCTAAAAATACTTTACAAACTAGTGAGCAAATTGAAATTAAAGAAGAAATTAATAATAAAGTAGTGGCTTTATTAGAAAAAGAAGATGATGAAAATTCTGATAATAATAAAGAAGATGAAGAAAATAATGATAATGACACAAATAAACCAGATATGCCAATAGTTCCTAGTGAGCCTGTTTATAATAAATATTTTTCAAATGCAGACAATAAAAACTATTATTATTCATCAAATACTAGCCTAAGAAGTGGCGATGTTAGACAAGACGCTGCAGAGCTTAATGTGAAAAAAGGTAGTTTAAATATCCTTAGTAATACTAAAAGCGGTAATAATATTACAGATTTTAAAAAAATTAGCGTTACAAATAATCAGCTAAACATATTAAAAACTACAAATGATGCTAATAGTGTTGAAGATTTTTCATATAGTTTAACAGATACTACAATTAGTGGTTTAGATGGATATAGCGATTTAAAATTTAGTGCTAATGATGGAAAAGTAAGTTATACTGCTAATAAAGAAAAATTAGAAGCAAATATTTTAGATGATAGTTTTTCTATGTTAAAAGACACAAGCACAAATTCTAATTATAATGCTATAGATAAAGAGTGGGGTAATTTTACAAATACATTATTTGAAAAAAATAAGGATTATTTCAATGTATCAGATTTAAATAAGGTATTTTATTATGGTTCAAATAAAGCTGCAATGCAGTTAAATCTTAAAAATTCATCTATTGCTTATTATTATGCAGATGCATATGAAGCTAAAAAACTTTATGCTGATTTTAAATATGCAAATCAAATATATTACGAAAACGCAAAGAGTTCAGGAAGTTCTTATGATAAGCAAACTTATGATGTATATAACAAAACCATATCACCTATTAACGGCTCATCTACTTATAATATACAAGCAAATGCTTCTAATGGCATTAAAAATCAAGATTTTGCTTTAAAAGCAGATAAAAATAAAGCAGAAATTAATTTTGGAAGTGTAATTTCTAGTTTGATGGATACTCAATTAGACCCGCAAAATAGATTTCAATACTTTTCTAATGAATTTGATAAATATAAAGATACTTATAAAAGTAAATATTTAGGTGCTGATGAAGATAAGGAATATTTTTATGCAGGTAGTGGAAGCTCAATTAAATTAAATCCCGCTAAGCAAGAAGTAGATAGTTATGTAGTATATGATGGTGGGTATGGAAATATTTTTAGAGTAACTTTTGATAAAAATATCGGAGATGCTACCTATGTTAAAAGAGTTGATGGTAGGGTTCAAGATGTTAAACATTCTCAAAAATTTAATATAAATAGTATTAGAGATGTAAATTCAGGTTATACACTAACAGTAGGCGATAGCAATAATGATTATAATTTTGCAGTGAAGGCTGATAAAGTTGGAGCTATATTAAAAGGCAATTTTAAGATAAATGGAGCTAATCATAACGTAGATTCTGATATTTTAAAATATGTAAATACTTCTGCAGCACATAAATTAGTTAAAGATACTTACGATAAAGCAGTTCAAGGAAAATAATAATTTTTAGGGGAGTTAGATTTGACCTAATTCTCCTAATAAACTTCTTAATTTATCATTTCTATATTTTATTTCTTCACTACATTTCCTAGCAATATCTATGCAAATATTTAAATAATTAGTAGTTTCATCATTTTCAAAATCAATATGTTTAGGATTTTGAATTTTATCTTTATTTACACATCCAAAAATATATGTTATTACATTTAAACTTGGAGTTAGTAATAAATATCTTTTATTATGATACATAATATATTGCTCGTTGCATTGTGTGGTTAATAGTGTGATTATTTCTTGTTTTATTTGTTCGTAAGGAGTATTTGGGAAATCTTTGGCTACTTTTTTGATAAATTTTTCATCATTAATTCTATCTTCTTCACTCTGCAAAAATACACTATCATTTTCAAGTAGTGTTTCAAGTTCTTTTAATATTTCAATAGCTCTAATGTAATCTTTCATTTTACCACCTACTATATTTATTACATTTATATTACATTAAAAAGAAAAATAAAGGTAAATTTTTTAGGTTATTTAATTAGTTTTTTTAATTAAAATAATTTTAATAATTAAGCATTTAGCCTAAATATTAGTATTTTTTATCTTTTATAGTCATAAATATATAAAATAATACATTGAAAATTTAAGTATAAATATTAAATATTTATACTTAAAAGGTCTTTTATATGTCAAAAGTTAAAAAAGAATTTGAAATAATATCTTTAATATTATTTAATTTAATTTGCCTATTATCTAGGCTTTTTGTATGTTTTAGCAGTATTGTATTTAACTCGTTTAGATATTCATTTTTTAATTTTATGATTTCTTTTTTATTTATCAATAGTTCTTCAAATTCAAAAAAACTACAATCAGTAAGCAATCTTTGATAAATTTCATTTTCACTAGGCAAATAAAGCTTAAATTGTTTGCTATCTAGCTCATAAAATTCACGACTTGCATTAATTTTTTCATAAAAAAATGATAGGCTTAATTTAGCTGCGTTTTCGTAATTATTTAATGCTTTTATATTTATTTTTTCAAAAAGCTTATTTAATTTAAGCTCATAATTATTTAAAGCCTTTTCATAATCATTTATAATAAGCTCATCTAATGCTTTATAAAAATCATCTGCTATTGCGTAAAAATCAGCATTTACAAGGTCATTGTAGTTTTTATCTAATTCTTTTGTTTTAGCAATATTTAAAGCATTTTTAAATTCTTTTAAAGGCTTGTGAAAATTATCTAAAAGGTTTAAAAATTGCTCGTTTATTTCTTTTCTAATTTTTAAAAATTGCTTATTAATCGTATCTTTGTTGTAAAAAATACTTAAAAATGTATCATCAGGATTTAAAGTTTTGTATGAATATTCGTTTTTATTAAAGCAATTTTTATGAAATACCCCATCATTTTGGGTATAAAAATAAGCATTTTTTACCTTAAAATTAGTCATAAATTCATTAGCAATCGTCCTTGCTATACTCTTTAAAGCATTTAAAATCTCATCATTAAAGCCACTATAATCAAATTCATTTTTTGCAAGTATTTCTAAATAATTTTTAATTTTACACTCTAATTCTTCAAGGCTTAGTTTAATTTCACTAATAATTCCTAAAAGCTCATTATTTAATGTTTTTAAAGACGCTTTTATATTATCTTCTTTAATGCTTGTTTTATTTAGATTTTTTAAAAAATCATAAAAGGCCAAAATATTTGAATCAGGATTATTTTCACTTGCTTGTTTGCAAGAAATTAGCTCAATTTTTTCAAAATACTTAGCAAAAACTTCATTTAAATAATTCTTTAATCTTAATTGCTCGGCTTCGTTTAATTTATCTTTTTGATTAATTAGACAAATCTTTTTTATATTTGGTTTTAATTCTTTAATAGCCTTTTCTTCACTAGCTTTACCAGCACTTTCAGCTAAACTTAGCCAAATTAAAGCATCAAAAGAATTAAATAAATTTTTAGAAAATTCTTCATCAGTAGTATTTGCATTTAGTCCTGGAGTATCAATTAGTGTAATATCTTTTAAAAGTTCGTTATTTGTAAAAATATTAATACTTTTAAGCCCATTTAGTTCTTCGTTTTGGTCATTTACAATATTGTTTGTAAGTTCGCTTAAGCCGTTTTCAAATTCTGCTAAAACTAAATCATTTAAACCATAATTAATATAAGTAGCAACAACGCTAACAGGTCTTGCCCCTGTAGCTAAAATATCTTTTTTAAAAAGCAGATTTAAAAGTGAGCTTTTACCTGAACTAAATTGTCCTATCACACCAACTTGTAATGGTAGATTATAATGCTTACATAAATTATCAATATTATTAATTAGTTTATTGCTAAGCATTAAATTAGGATTTTTTAGAGTGTTTTTTAAGGTTTTTAAATCCCCTAAAAAGCCTTTTTCATAACTTATATTATATTTTTCATTATATTCTTTTAAGACACTTTTTATCATTTTAAATTCTCTTTTATTTCTAATAATTTTTCTATTTTTTGTGTATTTAAGCTCAATAGATTTTCATCGTTAAATTCATTTATATTGATTTTTTCAATATGATAAATACTAAAAAATTCATTTTTCAAAAACTCATTAGCTAATTGTTTTTGCTCGCTAAAATTAAAAAAATTAAGATTGATATTTAAATAAATCGCATTTAATTTATTATTGATTGCATTTTCACTTTTATCACTTAGCAAATCAAGTTTATTTATGATTTTTTCAAATTCTTCAAATATTTCTTGTAATTTATTTTTATCAAAAATAATTTCATAATCTTTAGTAATATTTAGCTTTGCTTTAATTTCATTAAAATCATTTAAGAATTTATTACTCATACTTGAGTTAAGCCCATTTAATAAATCTTTAAAACCTTGAAAAATTACATTTCTTACCTTTTCGTTTGAGTAATTTTTGTCATAATTTAATTCATCAAAAATCCTAGCAGCTTGATTTTTTGCTAAAAAGCTTAATTCATGTGCTTGGATTTTGTAGTCTTTATTTAAGTATTCATTTAGCGATATTTCAAGTTCTTGTTTTAAGGCTAGTTTTTTGGCATTTTCGTTTTGTAGATTTTCTATATTTTTCATATATTCGTTTTTATCTAGCTTTAAAGAATTGTTTATATTAGTTAAAAGCGTAATTTCTAAATCAATTAGATTTTTAAATTTTTCGCTAATGCTATTTATAAATTCTTGTGAGCTAGTAGAATTAAAGCAAACATCGTTTAAATAGGCTTTTAAAGCATTTATTTCGCCTTTTGAATTGTCTTTTTTAAATTCACTAGCACTTACGCAAAATAGCTCATAATTAGGTGTAATATCTAGGTTTTTAAGCTCATTGTTAAAGCGATTTTTGACATATTCTTTTAATTTAATTTGCTCATCAATACTTATTAAATCACTTTTTGTAAGCACTAAAACTAGCTTTGAATTAGGATTATTTTTAGCAAAACTTGTTAAGAATTCTAAATCTTTAATGCTAAGTGCTTGAGTGCAAGTCATAAGGTATAAAACACAATTAGCAGTTTTTAAAAACTCTAAGCTTTTTTGTTCTCTACTAATTACTACATCATCAAGACCAGGAGTATCTATTATATTTATTTTATTTTTTAAATACTCGTTGTTTAGATGGATTTCAATATCTTTTACAAAAATACTTATGCTAGAATTTGCACTTGTATAATCGTATAATTCGTTTATTTTTACTTCAACGCTTTTATGCCCAACAAAATCAATATTAAAGATTTTATTTAATTCTTCATTCAAACTAGCTTGAGTTTTTAAGGCATTAAATTCTGCTTCATTATAAAAATTTACTTTTATTTTTTCATTTTCATCATAGCTAATTACACTAAGATTTGCTGTTTCAGGTGCATTTGATACACCTAAAAAATCTTGATTTAATAAAGCATTTATTAGGCTACTTTTTCCTGCGTTAAATATCCCGCTAAAAGCTATTTTATAATCTTTGCTAATTAATTGAGTATAAAACTCATCAAGCTTATCTTTAAGCTCATTGCTTAGAATTTGTTGTAAATTTTTATAAATATTTTCAAGTTTATCTTGGCTTTTTTTAAAATTATTATTAAATTCTTTTGATGAATTTATTTTTGTATTTTGAAGATAAGTGAAGATATTTTCTTTTATTTTTAATAATTTTAATTTTTCAAGATAAAAGATTATTTCAAGTGGATTTAAAAGATTATTGTGAATAGAATTTAAAACAGCAATTTGCTTCATTTTAAGCTCAAAAAAACTATCAGTATTTAAGTATTGTTTGTATGTTTTTAGATTTAATAATTCTTTATAATTTAATTCATTAGCACATAAAATTAATGCGGCAAGTTCGGGATTAAAAATATTTTCTTCATAGTTAAAATCAAGATTTCCTAATTCATCATTCCATAAATTTTTTAATAATTCTTGCAATTTAATTCCTTTTTGAAAAGATTTAAAAATCTTAGCTATTAAGACTTAAAGAAGTGTTACAAATAGTAATTAGGAGAAAAATTATCTAGTTTTTGTGTAAAAACTACTCAAATACCTATAAATATTTTAATTATATTTATCAATTAATTATATTTTTATTATATTTTTTGTGTTAGTATCTCGCCGAATTTTTAATAAAAAAAGGAAAAAAAATGAGTTTTAAAAATAAAATTTATTTAACTTTAGTTGTGCTATTGGCTATTGGATATTCAGTTTTAACTTACATTAGTTATAGCACTAGTAGTAAAACCATATCTTCTAATATTGAACGCTATTTAGATGATATTGTAGATAAAAATTTAAATTACATTCAAAATTTCATTAGCATAACAGAGCAAAGCATTAAAGAGACTGCTAAAACCTTATCTAAGTTTGATTCAAATTCTAAAGAAGCTTTTGTGCCTTACTTAGAAAATGAAACTAGGGTTTTAAATTCTCCTATGGTATTTTTAGCGTTTGAAGATGGCTCTATGTATGATGGCACAGGCTGGAAAGCACCTTTTGATGCAACTCAAAGAGGTTGGTATAAACAAGCAAAACAATTAAATAAAACTTTTGTAACCGATGTTTATGAAGACGCTCAAACTAAAAAATTAGTTATGTCAGTAGTTTCTCCAACTTATGATACAAATTCTAATTTTAAAGGTGCTTTAGGTGCTGATGTTACCTTAGATAAAGTTTCTGATTTTTCTAAAAATGCTGGAATTGAAGGTGGAGCTTTATATGTTTTAGATAATTATGGAATGATTATTGGTTATCCTGATCAACAATTAATAGGTAAAAAATTAGTAGAAGTATTTCCTGATTTAAAACCAATGCTTGATGAAATGTATTCAAAAAATAGTGGAAAATTAGAATTTGAATTAAATGGAGTAAAGCAAATTATGGATTTTAGCACTATTCCTGAAACTGGCTGGAAAGTTGCTGCTGCGATAAATAAAGAAATAGCATTTAAAGATGTTAGCAATCAGTTTAAAACGCTAATAATCGCAAGTGTTTTAGCTATTGTGGTTACTATTGGTATTGTTATATTGGTTTTAGTTTATTTGTTTAGACCATTTGATAGACTAGGCTTAATGATGAAAGATTTAGCAGTAGGGGAAGGTGATTTAACAAAAAGAGTTGCGATTAATGGTAATGATGAAATAGCTCAAATAGGAAAGCATGTAAATACTTTTATACAAAAAATCCAAACTTTAATAGCTAATTCAAAATCAACTTCAACAGAAAATGCAAGTGTAGCTCAAGAATTAAGCTCAACTTCACTAGCAGTAGGTAAGCAAGTAGAAGAAGAAACTACAATAATAGGTTGTGCTACTAAAGCAGGAGAAGCTATATTAAAAGATATAGATGTTACCGTTGAACACGCCGAAGAGAGTTCAAAACAACTTGAAACAGCTAGTGATAATTTAGATATTATTAAAAATCAAATATTAAAACTTGTTTCAGTATTAGAAAATCAATCTTTACAAACTACTGAATTATCAAATAAATTAAATCAAACTAGCCAACACACAGAAGAAGTTAAAAATATCTTAAATGTTATAAACGATATAGCAGACCAAACTAATTTATTAGCATTAAATGCAGCTATTGAAGCAGCTCGTGCGGGTGAGCATGGTCGTGGATTTGCTGTGGTTGCTGATGAGGTTAGAAAATTAGCTGAAAGAACGCAAAAAAGCCTTGCAGAAATAAATACAACAATAGGTGTGGTAGTTCAATCAGTAAATGATGCGTGTGGAGAAATGGAAAAGAACGCTCAAGATATTTCAAATATTTCAAAATCTAGTGTTCAATTAGAAGAAGTGGTTAATGAAAACTCTTTAATCGTTCAAACAAGCATTAGTGCTAATAAAAATAGCGTAAATGAATATAAAGATATAGCTAAGACTATTCGTAGTGTTATAACTCAAATTGAGCAAATTAACAAAATCGCTAATTCAAATGCTAGAAGCGTAGAAGAAGTAGCAGGAGCAAGTGAGCATTTATCTAAGATGACTATTAAACTTGATGAAGAATTGGGTAAATTTAAAATCTAACTTAAACCAGCTAAATGCTGGTTTAATCTTTTAGTGGAATTTAAATCTAAGATTATTTGTAAAAGTTTTTTAATATTGTTAGTTTGATAGGATTTCTTTTAATTTTCTGAAGTCTTTTAATTCATTTTCTAGTTTATAAACTTTTTTTAGCAAATTCATAGCAGCTATGGTTCTTGTGCTTATTCTATTTGTAGCAATTGCAATTCTTAAACTCCCTTCACTCATTCCAATTTTTTCTGCTAATTCTTTGTAGGTTAGATTGTTTTCTTTACAAAATGTTTTTATTTCTTCTACTTTCATATCATATCCTTAATACAAATATATTTTTTATATAATATCATTTAAATGATTAAGCAAAATATATATTTTTTAAATTTTTGTATTTTTTTATGATGATAAAAGTAATGAATATATTTTAAGTGTAAGCATAGTTAAGCTTTTTATTAAATGAAGCAAGTAAGAGATAGGAATGAAAAATAATAATTCACAAATTATATTTAGAAGAATAGATATAAAGAATTATTAAAAGCTATTAAAGAAACAAATAAAGCTAAAAATTAGTTTTAAAATGAGATAAATAATAGGAATTTGAAATTCCTATTATTTTTTACAATCCCAAACGCTCATAAATCTTATCAATATTTTTAAGATGATAATCAACTAAAAAAGCATTTTCAATCTCTTCGTTGCTTAAGATTTCGCAAATTTCTTTGCTATTTTTTAATAATTCTTTAAACTGAAGCTTTTCGCTCCAAGCCTTTTTAGTTAGTCCTTGCACTAAATCATACGCCATCTCACGACTTAAACCCTTTTGAATAAGGGCTAAAAGCACTTGTTGAGAGAAGATTAATCCATAAGATTTATCTAAATTACTTTTCATATTTTCAGGATAAATCATAAGATTTTTTACAATAGAACTAAATCTTTTTAGCATATAATCAAGCAAAATCGTTACATCAGGAAGCATAATTCGCTCTGCACTAGAATGGCTAATATCACGCTCGTGCCATAGATTTATGTTTTCGTAAGCAGTTATTAAATACCCCCTAATCACACGGCTAAGACCACAAATATTCTCACTTCCTATTGGATTTTTCTTATGTGGCATTGCAGAGCTGCCTTTTTGATTTTCACTAAAATATTCAAGCATTTCTACGCATTCAGTTTTTGCAAGGTGTCTTATCTCTGTAGCAAATCGCTCAAGTGCACTTGCAATCAACGCACACACGCTTATATAATTTGCGTGCAAATCTCTAGGCAAAACTTGGGTGCTGATATTTGCTACATTTAATCCAAGCTCTTTACAAATATCAAGCTCTACTTCTAGTGGAACATTTGCATAAGTGCCTACCGCACCACTAATTTTTCCTACTCTAATCTCTTCACTAGCGTTTATAAAACGCTCATAATTTCTTTTGATTTCTTCGTAAAAATAAGCAAACTTTAGCCCAGTAGTAGTAAGCTCTGCATGAACTCCGTGAGTTCTTCCTATTTGTGGAGTATATTTATAAAGATTTGCTTTTTCTTTTAAAATATCTAAAAGATTTTCTAAATTAGCTTTTATTATTTCATTTGCTTTTTTTAGCTGAATTGCTTGTGCAGTATCTACTACATCAGTGCTTGTTAGTCCATAATGAACCCATTTTCTCTCATCGCCTAAATTAAGTGATAATGCTCTTGTAAAGGCTATTACATCGTGTTTGGTTTGCTCTTCTATTTCTTTTATTTTTGCTATATCAAACTTAGCATTTTTATATAGTTTTTCTAAATCTTCATTAGGAATTACACCTATTTTATTAAACGCCTTGCAAGTTGCAAGCTCAACTTCTAGCCAAGCATTAAATTTAGCTTCTTCACTCCAAATACTTGACATTTCAGGGTTTGAATATCTTGCAATCATTTTTTACCTCCAAATAATCCTTTAAGAAGATTTTCAGCAGGTTTTAATGTTTCATTTATTTTTTCACCATTATTTTTGCCTGTTATTTTATCTAATACTTTTACAGCATTTTCTATAGTATTTTTTGCATCAGGAATGAATTTAACATCATCATTTACACCTGAAAATGTTCCTTTAATTTCATTATTATTAAATGCTACAAGAGCAGGTGCATTGATACTTTTTGTAAGAGTATTATATGTTCCATTATTTACTTCAATTTTTGCACTTGTTGCACTAATTTTTGCATTATAATCAATTAGATTTTTATTAATATTTACTAATACATCGCCTTTATCAAAAATAACTTGGGTAATATCAGTATTTAAAATCGTATTAATTAATTTTATAGTTTTGTGATATTTTAAATGTCCTTTTCCAAGATTTGCAACTAATTTTCCATTAGCATTTTTTAAATCATAATCTAAATTCCCATTGATATTTGCCTTATAAATATCAATTAAATCAAAAGATTTTGCAAGATTATCTAAAGCAACATTATTTAAATTAGCGTTAAATTTATCCCCATTTAGCTTAGCAGCTAATGAACCGCCAAAGAATTCTTTTGAGTTTAAAGTAAGATTTAATATCTTATCAAAAGTTAAATTCCCATCAACTTTTACATTTCCGCTCATATTTTTATTAAGTAAAGCATTAAAATTAGCTAGATTTGCACTCGCATCATAATTTGCGTTTGCTACGCCTTTTTTGTAATTACCATTTGCATTAAAACTATCTACTAAATCAGTATTTAATTTAGCGTCAAAACTGATATTATCAGCACCATTTAGCTTAACATCAGCGTTTGCTAATACTTTTGAATTAATCTCTAAATCATATTCTTTTTTGAAATAACTTGGGATTGTTTTTCCGTTTATATTAAGATTTGCCGAGCCTATTAGGTTTTTTAAATCGCTTAATTTTGCGTTTATATTAATATTTGCATCTAACATTTTATCTTGATTTAATAAGCCTAATAAAGCTAGAGATTTTAGACCTTCAATATTAGCTACTAAATCATTTCTACCCATTTTTATATCTGATTTTGCACCTAATAATAAACCATTTACATTCGCATTTTCTAAACCATTTTTATCTAAATTAGCACTAGCTTTAAGATTTATTATTTCATCGCCACTAAGTTTTAAAAGTCCTGCGTTAGCTCTTAAATCAGTATTAATTGCAGTTTTGCTATTAGATAAATCGTGAGTGATTTTTAAATCTTTTGCATTTATATTTTTACCACTAACTATAGAATTTATATTTGCTAGTTTATTTTTAAAATCAATTTGCGAAGTGATTTTTAAATCAGAATTTAAATTAGGATTTATGAAAGCTAATTCAGTAAGGCTTGTAACTAATTGCCCTTGAACTTCTAATTTATTAAGATTTATAGGTTTAAAATCACTTGTAATATTTAAAATATTTGATTTTACATTGATATTTGGAGTAATTTCATTAGCTTTATAAGTATTTTTAGAATCAATTATAACCTTACCAAATCTTGAAATGTCAATTCCAAATTCTTTTGTGATACTTGGTTTTAGCTTAAGTTCTGAATAAATATTAATTAAAGCTTTTGCATCAAGTTTGTCTTTATCAAATTCATCAACATTTGCATTTAGGTTGATAAATCCACTTGCATAATCAACATTTGCGATTTTGCTTAATTTTTCTACATCTAAATTATTAGCATTAAGATTTAGTTTAGTTGGAAAATAATCTTTTATATTTGCATCAAGTGTAAGTGGGCTAGTAAAAATAACACCTTTTCCATCTATGTTAAAATTATTAAAACTACCATTTATATTGCCTTTAATGTTTAAAGGGTCGGTGATTTTTAGGGTTTCTAGGTTTTTTCCATTTAATTCATAATTTATATTAAGATTGCGAGATAATAGTGAAAAATCTCCATTAACTGCTGCTTCAAGCATTCCATTAACTAAAACTTTTAAATTAATAGTTGAAAATCTCAATTCAAATTCTTCAATTTTAACTGCTATATTTGAATTTTCATTGATTTTTTTCTCTGCTATATTTTTTACGAAATTATTTCCAAAACTTGTAAATAACACACAATAAGCCCCTATAACAATTATTAAAATCAAAGCAAGGAGCGAATAAATAACTTTTTTCATAATACAACCTTTCGTTTTCTTCATAAATAAACTTGAGCTATTTTCACTAAAGTTTCTTTAGTTATTTTTTATCATTTAGTGATTTGATTAACTTATTTTAATTATAATTTAGCACTCAAAGAATTAGAGTGATAAACCACAAGAAAGGAAGAAAAAATGAATTTTACTCCACTAAATAAGCGTGTATTAATCAAATGCGCAAATGAAACAAAAACAACAGCTTCAGGAATTATTATACCTGACAATGCTAAAGAAAAACCACAACAAGGCGAAGTTGTAGCAGTTGCTAAAGAAATTAGCGATATTAAAATCGGCGATAAAGTAGTATTTGGTAAATACGCAGGTAGCGAATTAAAAATTGATAATGAAACATATTTAATTTTAAGTTTTGAAGATATTTTAGGAATTTTATAAGGAGATTTAGATGGCAAAAGAAATTTTTTATTCAGACGAAGCTAGAAATAAATTATATGAAGGCGTTAAAAAATTAAGTGACGCTGTAAAAGTTACAATGGGGCCTCGTGGCAGAAATGTATTAATTCAAAAAAGTTTTGGTGCTCCAACTATTACAAAAGATGGTGTTAGCGTTGCAAAAGAAGTTGAATTAAAAGACACTTTAGAAAATATGGGTGCTAGTTTAGTTCGTGAAGTTGCAAGTAAGACAGCTGATCAAGCAGGAGATGGAACTACAACTGCAACCGTTTTAGCTCACGCAATTTTTAAAGAAGGTTTAAGAAATATAACAGCTGGTGCAAATCCAATTGAAGTTAAGCGTGGTATGGATAAAGCTTGCGAAGCAATTATAGCTGAACTAAAAGCTTTAGCAAAACCAGTTGCAGGAAATAGAAAGCAAATCGCACAAGTTGCTACAATTTCAGCAAATAGCGATGAAAAAATCGGACAATTAATTGCAGATGCAATGGAAAAAGTAGGCAAAGATGGCGTTATCACAGTTGAAGAAGCAAAATCAATCAATGATGAATTAAGCGTTGTTGAAGGTATGCAATTTGATAGAGGTTATCTAAGTCCATACTTTATCACAAATGCTGATAAAATGAATTGCGAATTAAGCAATCCATTAATTTTACTTTATGATAAAAAAATCACAAATCTAAAAGACATTTTACCTGTGCTTGAAACTGCACAAAAAAATGGTCGCCCACTTTTAATCGTTGCTGAAGATATTGAAGGCGAAGCATTAGCAACTTTAGTTGTAAATAAATTAAGAGGAATTTTAAATATAGCTGCAGTTAAAGCTCCTGGTTTTGGTGATAGAAGAAAAGCAATGCTTGAAGATATTGCAATCTTAACAGGTGGAACGGTAATTTGCGAAGAAATGGGAAGAACACTTGAAAGTGCAAACGCAGCTGATTTAGGAAGTGCTAGCTCAATCGTAATTGATAAAGATAATACTACAATAGTAAATGGTGCAGGTAGCAAAGACGCAATTAATGCAAGAATTAATCAAATTAAAGCTCAAATTGCTGAAACTACAAGTGATTATGATAGAGAAAAATTACAAGAGCGTTTAGCAAAATTAAGTGGTGGTGTTGCTGTTATTAAAGTTGGTGCTGCAACTGAAACTGAAATGAAAGAGAAAAAAGACAGAGTTGATGACGCACTAAGTGCAACTAAAGCTGCTGTTGAAGAAGGTATAGTAATTGGTGGTGGTGCTGCACTAATTCACGCTACAAATAGAATTAATCTAAATCTTGAAGGCGATGAGTTAATCGGTGCAAATATCGTTCGCCGTGCAATCAAAGCTCCAATTCGCCAAATTGCAGAAAATGCAGGATTTGATGCAGGAGTTATCGTAAATACAATTGAAACTTGCAAAGATGAAAACAAAGGATTTGATGCTGCAAGTGGCGAATATGTAGATATGTATGAAGCAGGAATAATTGACCCTGTTAAAGTTGAGCGTGTAGCATTACAAAATGCTGTAAGCGTTGCTTCAATGCTACTTACAACAGAAGCTACAATAAGCGATATTAAAGAAGATAAACCTGAAATGCCAATGGGTGGCGGTATGGGTGGTATGGGTGGAATGCCTGGTATGATGTAATACCACTTTTAAAAGCTCCAATTTTGGAGCTTTTTATTATTTAAATTCCTAAATTATTTTATTAACTTCATTTCATAAATCTAATTTAATCATATCTTTAAAAAACTATTTATTAAAAGAAATTTTAAGCTTATATTAAGAATCCCCCCCCCCCATATAATAAAAGTTTAATTTATTTTAGAAGAACCTTTATGAAAAAGACAATTTTAAGTATTGTTGGTATTGGTTTTATGTTTGGTGCTTGTGCTAGTAATTCTTTGGAGCTTGATACTAAATTAAATAATAGTATTTTTATTGAACCAGTTGCTAAAAGCAAAAAAAGTATATTTGTATTTGCAAAAAATACTAGTGATTGTAATGTAAATATTGAATTAAAACTGATTGAAGGATTAAAAAATAAAGGCTATACAATATTAAATGAACCTACTAATGCTACTTTTATTGTAAGCACTAATATTGTTGAATGCTCTAAAAAAAGTGAAGAAGAATTAAAGCAAGATGCTTTAAAATCAATTAATCCAGCATTTGCTGCTTTTGCTAATAATAAAAGTTTTGCAAGTTCTATTATAAATAATATTACCGGCGAAGAATATACAATAGAATTAAAAGCTGATGTTAATATTAAGCAAAGAAGTGCAAATAAGGTAATTAATCAAAACAATAATTATGATATAAAAAATTCAAATTCATCTTTAAAATTACAAAACAATTCAAAATCTCAAAATTACGAAAGTGATTTCATTGAAAACTCAACAATAATTAATGCAAAAGCAAAACAAAGAAATATTAAGCTTGAAGAAGTATTACCTATACTTGAGAATGAAATGGCGAAGAAGATATATAATTTATTCTAATTTTTAAGGAATTTAAATCCTTTTTAAATTCCTTAATTCAGGTAAAACCTTATTTTTCTTGGTTTTCATTATTTTTTTTAATAAAAATTGTTGCTATGCAAACTAGCACAGCAAATAAAGAAAAAGCTTGTTCTAACACTTGCATTTGATATCCTTTCATATTGCAGGATATCAAAAGCAAAAAGTATTCCTAATCTTGTATTTTAAAATCATTAGGGTGGTCTAGTGCGTAGCGGAATTTTTCCATATCTATTTGTTTATTCCATATAGCAACTATTAAGCAAGCAACAGAGTTACCGCATAAGTTTCCACACGCTCTCATCTCACTCATAAACTTATCAACTCCTAATAAAACGGTGATTGTTGCAACAGGGATTAAATTATCTCCTAATGAGCTAAGAGTTCCTGCTAAAACGATAAAGCCGCTTCCTGTTACTCCAACAGCACCTTTACTAGTAACCATTAATATAAGTAAAATTGTAATTTCTTGCCATAAGCTAATATCTATATTAAATGCTTGTGCTAAAAATATTACACTCATAGCTAGATAAATATTTGTGCAATCTAAGTTAAAGCTATATCCAGTAGGTAAAACTAAACCAACACAGCTTTTATCAATTCCTGCTTTTTCTAATTTTTTCATAAGTGGTAATAATGCACTTTCACTTGAGCTTGTTGTAAATACGATTAATAATTCTTTAGCTATAAATCTAATGAATTTAAATATATTTACTTTAGCTACATAACAAATTATTCCTAAAACTCCAAATATAAATACACAACAAGCAGCAAGCATAACAAATAATAAATATCCCATATTTACAAGTGAGCTTAAGCCAAATTTTGATATTAGATAAGCCATAGCACCAAATGTAGCAAGTGGGCTAAAATACATAATTAAAGTAAGAATTTTAAATACAAATGATTGGAACACTTCTAAGGCTTTTTTGATATATTCTCTATCTTGTTCTTTTAAAGTTATTACAATAAATGCTGTAAATAATGCTATAAATAAAACTTGCAATGTTTTTCCATCTGTAAATGGGCTTACTAAATCTTGTGGAATTGCTCCTTTTAAAACTCCCCAAAAACTACTTTCACTACCTTGAGAAGCTTTTACATATTTATCAACACTTGATGCATCTAAAGCATTGATATCAAGATTCATACCAACTCCAGGTTGCATAATTCTTGCCATAAATATACCTACGATTAGAGCAAGTGTGCTTACTACTTCAAAGTAAATTACAGCCTTAACACCAATTCCGCCGATTTTTTTAATATCTCCTAGTCCAACTATTCCTAGAATAATCATTACAAAAATGATAGGTCCAATTAAAAGCTTTAATGCTTTAATAAACATATCAATAAACACTTTAGACCAAATAGCTAGATTTTCTATTCCAAGTGCTTCTATTTTAATAGGAGGCATGGCTCCAACAACAATTCCTAGGATTAATCCTACAATAACCCAAAAAATAAGGCTTTTAAAATACCTGCTCATTTTTTTTCCTTTTTTAGATAATATTCACTCATAATAACCAAAAAAATATTTTTTTGATAATTTTTAATGATAAATTAGATAAAAAATGTTACGAATTTACACAAAGGATAAAATATGAATATAAATATCAATGCAAAAGATATAGATTTTGACAAACATTTAATAGTAGATATTAGAACTCAAGAAGAAATAGATGAATTTAGTTTAGAAGATACTTTACTTTATCCTATAGATTTTAATACAGCTGATGAAGAAATTATCAAAAAAGACTTTGATGAGCTTATTAAAAATAATTCTAAAACATTAGTAATTATGTGTAGAAGCGGAGCAAGAAGTGCGTTTTTATGTGAGTTTTTAAATCAAAAAGAAAAAATCGCTCTTAATTTATCAGGTGGTATTATTGCAATGTGTCAAAATTACCCAGATAAAGTAAAAAATTAATTAAAATCATTACAATATGTAACATATTTGACTATTTATAATAATTATTATTAAAATAGTCAAATAATTAAAATTTTTAAAAAATTCTTATTTTAAATTCTCTTTATCAAAATCAAACAAAGTCCGATACTATAAATGTTTTAAATATTTTAAAATTATTATTAATTACTTTAAAGTTTCAGTTTGATTTTGGCTTAACTTAGTAGCAACTTTTCTTTAACTTTTAAAAATAAAATGAAAATATTCATTATAAAAAGGACAATCAAAATGATACTTAAAAGAAATGGATTAAAAGAAGTTTTTAAACCTTATAAGATAGAAAATGCTATCAAAAAAGCTTATGCAAGTTGCAATAAAGAAGCTTCAAATTCTTTAATATCTTTAGTTATTAAAGAGTGTGAGAATAAAGACTTAGTAAGCGTTGAAGAAATACAAGATAAAATTGAAAAAACACTATTTAATGAAAAAGAATTTGAAGTATTGAAAAGCTTTATGCTTTATAGACACACTAGAAAACTTCGTCGTGAAAAAGACCTAGAATATGGCACTTATATTAACTGCTCAAATACAATAAGCGAATATATAAACAAAAGCGATTGGAGAATTAATGCTAATTCAAACACAGGCTATTCTCACGCAGGACTTATAAATAATACTGCAGGAAAAGTTATTGCAAATTATTGGCTAGATAATGTCTATAGTGATGAAATGGGCTTAGCACATAGGAATGCTGATTTTCATATACACGATTTAGATTGTCTTAGTGGATATTGTGCGGGTTGGAGTTTAAGAGTATTATTAAATGAAGGATTTAATGGGGTAAGAAGTAGGGTTGAAAGCAAAGCTCCTAGGCATTTTAAAGAAGCTTTAGGGCAAATGGCTAATTTTTTGGGTATTTTACAAAGCGAATGGGCTGGGGCACAAGCATTTTCAAGCTTTGATACTTATCTTGCTCCTTATGTTTTTAAAGATAAATTGAGTGATTTAGAGATTAAAAAGGCTTTAATAAGTTTTGTTTATAACCTAAATGTTCCTGCTCGTTGGGGACAAAGTCCATTTACTAATATTACTTTAGACATAGTTTGTCCACAAGATTTAAAAAATCAATTTCCAACCACTAATGATATTCATTTTTTTAAGGGCATAAAAGATGATGAATTAGAGCAAAAGGCAAAAATGCGTGGCAAAAACTCACTAGAAGAGCTAACTTATGGTGATTTTGAAGAAGAAATGCAAAGAATTGTTAGGATATTTTATGAAGTTTTAAGCGAAGGCGATAAAAACCATCAGCCCTTTACCTTTCCAATACCTACTATAAATCTTACTGAAGAATTTGATTGGAATAGCGAAGTAGCCGATGCGATTTTTGAAAATACAGCAAAAATGGGCTCATCATATTTTCAAAATTTCTTAGGTTCACAATATAAATTAGATGAGTTTGGCAATAAAGTAGAAGATGAAAATGCTTATAAACCAAATGCGGTTCGCTCTATGTGTTGTAGGCTTCAGCTTGATTTAAGAGAATTGTTAAAGCGTGGCGGTGGGCTTTTTGGAAGTGCTGAAATGACAGGAAGTATTGGTGTAGTTACTATTAATCTAGCTCGTTTGGGATATTTATATAAAGCAGATGAAAAGGGTCTTTATAAACGCTTAGATGAGTTATTAGTTTTAGCCCGTGATAGTCTTGAATTAAAAAGGGCTTTCATTCAAAAAATGTATGATAGGGGGCTTTATCCTTATACTAAAAGGTATTTGCCAAGTTTTAATAATCATTTTTCAACTATAGGGATAAATGGGGCTAATGAAATGCTTAGGAATTTTAGCAATGATGCTTATGATATAAGTTCAGAAATAGGAAAAGATTTTTGCATTAAATTAGTAAATTATATTAGAGAAAAAATTAAGCAATTTCAAGAAGAAACAGGTAATTTATATAATCTTGAAGCCACTCCAGCAGAAGGGACGACTTATCGTTTTGCTAAAGAAGATAAAAAAAGATTTAAAGATATTATCCAAGCAGGAAATGGTGATGAGATTTATTATACAAATAGCACACAACTACCTGTAAATTACACTGATGATCCATTTTTTGCACTCAATATGCAAGATGATTTGCAGTGTGCTTATACGGGTGGAACCGTTCTTCATCTTTATATGAAAGAAAGATTAGAAAACAAAGAAATTTGTAAAAGATTGGTTAAAAAAATAGCGAATAATTATCGTTTGCCATATTTTACGATAACGCCTGTTTTTAGCGTATGTCCAATACATGGATATATTGCAGGAGAGCATGAGTATTGCCCTAAATGTGATGAATTATTAAAGGAGAAAGAATGAAAAATAATGAAAAAAGAACAAAATGTATGGTTTATACTAGAGTAATGGGTTATCACAGACCCGTAGAAAGCTTTAATCTAGGCAAAAAAGGCGAACATAAAGAAAGGAAAATGTTTGTTATCAAATGATTTATGATATTACCCCTTTTAGTGTGATTGATTATCCTAATTATATCTCTTGCATAGTGTGGATTGCAGGTTGTAATTTAAGGTGTAAATATTGCTATAACGAGCATATTATCAATGGTTTTTCTAATGTAAGTAAGAATCAATTAAAAAGCTTTTTAGAAAGTAGAGTAGGTTTGGTTGATGGGGTTGTTTTTAGTGGTGGAGAATGCACTAATTCTTCTAATTTATTAGATTATATAAAATTAGCAAAAAGCTTAGGCTATTTAATCAAAATTGATAGTAATGGTTCAAATCCTAATGTAATTAAAAATATTTTAGAAAATGATTTAGCAAATTATTTTGCTATTGACTTTAAAGCCCCTAAAGAGAAACTAAAAGCTCTTACGGGGCTTGATTATTTTGATGAGTTTGATAAGACTTTAGATATTTTGCTAGATTTTAAAGCAGAATTTGAAATAAGAACTACTTGGCATTTTGACTTACTTAGCGTTGATGAAGTGCTTAAGATGAATGAGTATTTAAGAAAAAAGGGTTATAAAAATAAATATTATTTGCAAAAATTCCTAGAAGTGCCAAATATTGCTAATCTAAAGCAAAGCATTAAAACGATTGATTTTAATAGACTTAATGATGATTTTGTGTTAAGGAATTTTAATTAAATAAAATTTAGGAATTAAATTCCTAAATCAAAGTGCGTAGCTGCTTTCAAATAATCTTCTATACCAAGGAAGTCTTGGCTTTATATATTTAATATCGTTTAAATCACTATCTTTAATCTTTTTATCATAGATTTCTTCGCTTATATCATGTCCCATTCTTCTATATAAATTCCTAATATCAGTATCTAGCATAATTTGAGTAAGATTTAATTTAGTCTTAATGCTATTTACTAAAGGCGTATATTTTGAATTTTTATAAGTAGATAAGAAAATATCAGCATCTTTAATTGAGTCTAAAAGCAAATATTGATTTCTATTAGGCAATGAAAAAGCATAAAAATTATTTCTAATTTTAAGATAATTTAGCCATTCGTAATTTTGGCTATTACCATATAACTTTATATATTCATCTATGTAATAATTTGCTAACAAATACTCGTGCTCATTTGCGTGTGCTTGTGATAAAATTAGCATAGCACTTGCTAAAAGTGGGCTATTTATATGCTCGCTATACAAAGATATATAATCACTATCTGCTTTTTCTAAATCATTCTTTTTTACACTTTCAATGATTTTTTCTAACCAAGCACTATCGCTTAAATTATAATCATCAAACATATCTTTTTTATTGCTAGCACAAGCGCTAAAAAATATCGTTAAAATTAGTAAAAAAATATTAAGTTTTTTCATTTATTTTCCTTTAAAAAGGCGATTATAAGTTCTAATGTTAAATATTTATTATATACTTAGGATATTTTTTTAAAGGAGAAATAATGATATTTGAAGTTAAGTTTCCTATATTAGGTTTTGAAGATACTACAAAAGTAGAGTTAGAAAAAATGTATGATTGTTTCGCGAGATTAAAGAGTGTTGATGGTAGAGGTTTTACATTTACTATGCTAAATCCTTATGCTATTTGTAAAGAATACGAATTTGATATGCCACTTTCTTACAAAGCTTTACTTGAAGTTACAGCTAGTTCAAATATTGAAATTTATAATATTTTGATTTTAAATAAAAGTGTTGAAGAATCTACTATAAATATGTTAGCTCCGGTGATTTTAAACCACGATAATAACACTATGGCACAAATTATTTTAGACCCAACTCAATATCCATTCTATCATCCAACAGAAAAGATTAAAAATTTCTTACAACAAAATATGAATGAACTAAAGCAATGAATGAAAATATTTATATCCTTGGCAATGGCAAAATGGCGAAAGCTATTGCTAAAGGATTAGAAAATTCAAATTTTAATGTGGTTTTTGTAGTAAGAAATAAATTAAATGTAGGTGTTAAAAATTGTATTTCTTATGAAGAATTTGATATTACTAATAAGATTTGTATTTTATGCTTTAAGCCATATAATTTAGATGAAGTTAGTAAAAAATTTTTAGGTAAAACTGCAAAAATTATCATTAGTCCTTTAGCAGGAATTAGTATTGATAGTTTAAAAGTAATTGCATCTGAATATTATTTAAAAATTATGCCAAATATTGCTGCTGAATACAATAAATCTTGCACTACTTATGTAGGAGATAAAACTCATAAATATTTTGATTTAGCTTTAAATATTATTAAAGGTTTTGGGGTAGCAATAGAATGTGAGAATGAAAATGAGCTTAATTTAGCTATGGCTATTAATGGTTGTGCCCCTGCGTTTTTAGCATTAGTTGCTGAAGCTTTAGCTAATGGTGGAGTTAGTATAGGGCTTAAAAACGATAAATCTTATGAGTTGGTAAAATCATTATTTGCTAGTTTTGAGAGTTTAATTGCTAATAATCATCCAGCATTAATTAAAGAAGGCGTATGCTCTCCAGCTGGAGTTAGTATAAAAGGTGTTAATGTTTTAGAAGATGAAGCTGTTAGAAGTGCTTTTATAAAAGCTATACAAGCTAGTGCAAATAAAAATTAATTTACACACCTATAAAAGGTGTGTAAAGCTTATTCAATATCAGGTGATTTTGTAATTCTATTTCTTATATCTCTTCTTACTATTTCCATTCCCCATAGCCATACAATATGTCCAAATATTTCTGATAAATGTTCATCAAATGGAATTTGTGATAAAGGTGGAACTTGTGCTATTAAAGGCATTACAATTACATGCGCGAATAAATATACGAAGAATCCAAATACAGCACCTTGCCACATTTTAATACGAGGCCAAATTTCTGCAATCATACAATACATAACACCAAATACGATTGAAAATCCAACATGAACAATGAAAATTGATAAAGGCATATCCATACCTGAAAACATATAAGTAAAATCGGTAGGCATACCAATTTGTTCTAAAAATATTTTAGGTGGAGTGGTTCTTTCTAATGCATCAAGAGGCCAAACAAAATTAGGATTTCTTGGTGGAAATGGCACTTCCCAGCCCCATTTCACAATAGCACCGAATATTCCAGCTAGAATTCCAATCCAAAAAGATAAAGCCAAACGCCTATCGCTAGGTTTTGTAAAAGTCATAAAATCTCCTTAAAAATAAATTAAAACTGAATTATACTAACTAATATTAATAATTAAATAAAATATATTATCTTTTAATAATATTTATTAATTAATTACCTAAATTATTAATTTTATTTAAATAAATTAATATAGTTTTTCATACTATTAATTTAAAAAAATATATATTTTTTATATATTATTTTATAAAATTTTAAAAGTATTATTTTAAATTATTTATAAATAATATATAGATAATTATTTTAAGTATATGTTATAAATTAGAAAAGTATAGAGATAGTATTTATAAAATAATGATAAGGTTTGTAGTATTTAATTTATAATATATATTTTTATTGGTAATAAAAGCTTTTTTATTTCAAGTGTTACAACTGCTCTTATATTTATTTAAACTTATGGTATAAAGCTTTAATTTATATGCTAATAATTACAATATTATTTTCTCTATCTTGGTTACATTTAATAATCATAGTCTTATTCGTGGATATTTAAGATTGTTGTTAATTGCAAGTTTAGTTAATTGGAAATAATATATTTAAACATTTTAGAATTAAAATACATAAATTATACTGCATTGGCATTTGCAATTTTAGTATACAAATCAATATATTAAGCTTAAAATTAGTGCTTAAAAATACGATTTAATATATAAGAATTAATATTTTAAAATATTAAGAGTATTTTTTAATAGTAATTAATAAAGAGAATGCAAAATCACTTATACATTTAGTTAAATTATTAGATTGGTTATATCTCACATAAATATAGTAGAAACGCTTTATTTGTGCCTTTTAGGTTTTATGCTTTATCACTCGCTATTTATTTATGATTGTTTCTTAGTAATTTTTTAAATATTTTAAGTCTTATTATATGTTTTTATAAGTAAAGATAAAAATATATAATAATTATAAAAAATACTTTAGAAGCTTAAATATATTTTCAAATAAATATTAAGTGGTGTCCCCAACAGGATTTGAACCTGTGGCCTTAGAATTAGGAATTCTACGCTCTATCCAGCTGAGCTATGAGGACTAAAAGATTTGATTATTATTTTTTGAAGAACTAGGGATTAAAATCCCTAGTTTAGATATTACATATTTCTTTTTTTGATGATTTCTTCAGAAACATTTCTTGGAACTTCACTATAGTGGTCAAATTCCATTGAATATGTAGCACGACCTTGTGTTTGGCTTCTTAAGTCAGTTGAATATCCAAACATTTCAGCAAGTGGGCAGAATGCTGCGATGATTTTATTTCCACCACGCTCATCCATACTATTTACTTGACCACGGCGTTTATTTAAATCTCCAATTACATCACCCATATAATCTTCAGGTGTTTCAACTTCAACTTTCATAATAGGTTCAAGTATTACAGCACCAGCTTTTCTAGCACCTTCTTTAAAGCCCATTGAAGCAGCTAATTTAAATGCCATTTCGCTTGAGTCAACTTCGTGATAACTTCCATCAAATAGTGTAACTTTTACGTCTTCTACAGGATATCCAGCTAAAACACCATTTTGTAATGCTTCTTGAATACCTTTATCAACTGCAGGAATATATTCTTTTGGAACAACCCCACCTTTAATATCATTAACGAATTCGTATCCTTTACCTGGCTCAAGTGGCTCAAGGCGTAAGAATACATGTCCATATTGACCACGACCACCAGATTGTTTTGCATATTTGTATTCTTGCTCAACACTTTGGCGGATTGTTTCACGATAAGCAACTTGTGGCTTACCTACTTCAGCATCAACTTTAAATTCTCTAAGCATTCTATCTACGATGATTTCAAGGTGTAATTCACCCATACCTGAAATAATAGTTTGTCCGCTTTCTTCATCAGTTGAAACTCTAAAGCTTGGGTCTTCTTGTGCAAGTTTATTAAGTGCGATACCCATTTTTTCTTGGTCAGCTTTAGTTTTTGGCTCAACTGCAACACTAATAACAGGATCAGGGAAATCCATTTTTTCTAAAATTACTTTATCTTTTTCACTTGCTAAAGTATCACCTGTTAGTGTATCTTTTAGACCTACGATAGCACCAATTTCTCCAGCATAAAGTTCTTTAATTTCCTCACGCTTGTTTGAGTGCATTTTTAATAAACGACCAATTCTTTCTTTTTTATCTTTTGTTGCATTGTAAGCATAACTACCACTTTCAAGTTTTCCACGATAAACACGAACGAAAGTAAGTTGTCCAACGAATGGGTCAGTCATAATTTTGAATGCTAATCCTGCAAATTCGCCATCATCAGTTGATTTAACACTTGTTTCTGTGCCGTCTTCATATTGACCACGAATATCTGCAACTTCATCAGGAGCTGGTAAATATTTTACAACAGCATCTAGTAGTGGTTGAACACCTTTGTTTTTGAATGCAGTTCCGCAGCACATAGGAATAATTGATAAGTCAAGGCAACCTTTTTTGATACCTTTGTAGATTTCATCGTTTGTTAATTCTTCTCCACCTAGGTATTTATCCATTAGTTCTTCACTAGTTTCAGCAACTGCTTCTACTAATTTTGTTCTATATTCTTCAGCTTTTTCTTTTAAGTCAGCTGGAATTTCAATTTCTGTATAATCTGTTGGTTTTTTATCATCATCCCAAACATAAGCAACCATTTTTACTAAATCAACTACACCACGGAATGTGTCTTCAGCACCAATTGGAATTTGAATTGGAACTGGATTAGCTTTTAAACGATTTTTAATTTGTGCTTCAACATTATAAAAATTTGCTCCAACTCTATCCATTTTATTTACGAATACTATTCTTGGAACATGATATTTATTTGCTTGTCTCCATACGGTTTCACTTTGTGGTTGAACTCCACCAACAGAGCAAAATACTGATACAGCACCATCTAAAACCCTCATTGAACGCTCAACTTCAATAGTAAAGTCAACGTGGCCTGGGGTGTCAATTAGGTTGATTTGGTGGTCTTTCCAAAAGCAAGTTGTAGCAGCTGAAGTAATTGTAATACCACGCTCTTTTTCTTGCTCCATCCAGTCCATTGTAGCTGTACCTTCGTGAGTTTCACCAATTTTATGACTCATACCAGTAAAGAATAAAATTCTTTCTGATGTTGTAGTTTTACCTGCGTCAATGTGCGCAGCAATACCAATATTTCTAACACGAGATAAAGGAGTTTGTCTTGCCATTTTAACTCCTTTTTACCATCTATAATGTGCAAATGCTTTGTTCGCTTCTGCCATTTTGTAAGTATCTTCTTTTTTCTTGAATGCTGCACCTTTGCTATTTGCTGCATCCATTAACTCACCTGCTAATTTTTCAATCATTGTTCTTTCGCTTCTTTTTCTAGCGTTTAGAATAATCCAGCGAATTGCTAGTGCTTGTTGGCGAACAGGGCGAACTTCAACAGGAACTTGATAAGTTGCACCACCAACACGGCGTGCTTTAATTTCTAAAACAGGTTTTACATTTTCAATAGCATCATTAAATACATCTATACCTTTAACTTCGCTATTTTTAGACGATATTAAATCAATCGCACCATATAAAATTTCAGTAGCAACAGATTTTTTACCATCATACATTAATGAATTAATAAATTTTGTAATTACTTTACTACCATAAATAGGATCAGCTAGAACTTCTCTAACTTGTGCTCTTCTTCTTCTCATTTTTTCCTCTTCAACTTTAAATTATAATTTACTCAAATTATGCCGCATATCTAAGCTGCAAATCTGTGAAACTCGTTTTTATTTTTTGCCTTTTGTAGGAGCTGCTGCTTGACCTGGCTTTGGTCTTTTTGTTCCATATTTTGATCTTGAAACTGTTCTCTTTGCAACACCTGCAGTATCTAAAGCACCACGAACGATGTGATACTTAACACCTGGTAAGTCTTTAACCCTTCCGCCACGCACTAAAACAATGCTGTGTTCTTGTAGGTTGTGTCCTTCACCACCAATATAACTAATAACTTCAAATCCTGTTGTTAATCTAACTTTTGCAACTTTTCTTAACGCTGAGTTAGGTTTTTTAGGAGTTGTAGTATAAACTCTTGTACAAACGCCACGTCTTTGTGGGCAATCTTTTAACGCTGGTGATTTTGATTTAACAATCACTTTTTTGCGTTCTTTTCTAACCAATTGATTTATGGTAGGCACGTTTCATCCTTTCAAAAAATTTATTAAAAAGTCGTGATTATATAATATTTTTCTTAAAAAAGTTTTAATACTTTTAACCTTAATTGAGAACAAGAAATAATTAAGTTTTTTTCACTATCATTTACGAATTATTTTTTAGTAAATCCAAAAAAATTTTGAAAGGAATTAAAATGTCTAGTTCAGATGTGGATATTCAGTATTTCGGCATTTTAGCAATGTTAGTTATTGCTACAGGCTTATTTTTTGGACTAGTTTTTTTAGCAAAAACAATAGGAAATTCTTTAGCTAGAAAAAATAGAAAAAAATTAGGCTTAGGACCTTATGAGTGCGGACCTTTACCGCAAAAACAAGCAGTTAAAATAAATTCACAATTTTTTATTTTTGCTTTAATTTTTATCTTGTTTGATATAGAAGTTGTTTTTATGTATCCTTGGGCTTTAATGTATAAGCAATTAGGACTTTTTGCATTGATTGAAATGGTTTGTTTTTTTGTTTTACTTTTAGTTGGTTTTATCTATGCGTATAAAAAAGGAGCGTTACAATGGCAGAGCATCAATTAAACACAAATGGAATGCCAATAGCTTTAACTTCGGTAGATAAGTTAGTTGGTTGGGGTCAAAGTAACTCTTTATGGGCATTTTCTTATGGTCTTGCTTGTTGTGCTATTGAGATGATGGCTGGTGGTGGTTCAAGGTATGATTTTGATAGATTTGGAACTATTTTTAGAGCAAGTCCAAGACATAGCGATGTAATGCTTGTAGCTGGAACTCTTAGTAAAAAACATGCAGAATTTACAAGAAGATTATACGATATGATGCCTGATCCAAAGTGGGTTATATCTGTTGGTAGTTGTGCAAACACTGGTGGTATGTTTAATACTTATTCAACAGTTCAAGGTGTTGATAGGATAGTTCCTGTTGATATTTATGTTCCTGGTTGCGCTCCACGCCCTGAAAGTTTTCAGTTTGCTTTAATGATACTTCAAAAGAAAATTAGAAAAGAAAAAATATCTAAAAAAATAGCAGCAAAAAGGTTGGTGTAATGAGAGAATATAAAGACAAGATTAATGCGCAAAAGCAAGACTACTACAAAGATAGATTTTATCACGCACCACAAACTACTAAAATTGATATAAAAGGTAGTGAATTTGAATATTTATTTGATGAGTTTAATAATAATTTTTCTGTTTTAAATTCTTTTATTGAGCTTGATATTGCAGTTTTTATAATCAATAAAGAAGATAATTTAAAGGCTTTAAGAAAGGCTAAAGATTTAGGTTTTACAACTTTTACTGAATTGATTTGTTCTGATTATTTAGCTAAAGATAATTCTTATGAAGTTCAATATCTTTTATTAAATATGAATAAAAAACAAAGGCTTAGAATAGTTACAACCTGTAAGGCAGATGAAACTATTGAAAGTGGAGTTTGTGTATTTAAGGGTTTAAATTGGTCTGAAAGAGAAGCTTATGATATGTTAGGTGTAAATTTTATTAATCACCCTAATTTAAAAAGACTATTAATGCCTGATGATTGGTTTGATTATCCACTTAAAAAATCTTATCCTTTAGAAGGAGATGAATTTGCCAAATGGTATGAAATAGATAGAATTTTTGGTAAGGAATATCGTGAAGTTGTAGGGCCTGAAAATCGTGATTCAGGAAGAGTTGATTGTAATGATACAAATAATTTTTCTAGAATTTATCATGAAGTTCCAAAAGGAGCTGAGCCTATTAGTATTGCTTATAAACAAGAATATCAAGAAGATGAAGGCGTAATGTTTGTTAAGAAAGTTAAGCGTGCTGATTCAAAATTCATAGAAGGAAGAAGATAATGCAAATACCATCAAAGTTAAAACCTTATTATGAAAATGTAGCCTTTAGTAAAGAAGATGGCAGAATGATTATAAATCTTGGTCCTCAGCACCCAAGCTCACACGGAAACTTAAGATTAGTGTTAGAGCTTGATGGGGAAAAAGTAGTTAAATGCACTCCAATGATTGGTTATATGCATCGTGGTATGGAAAAAATGGCTGAAAATATGATTTATCAAGAATTTATTCCAACTACTGATAGAATGGATTATGTAGCAGCAAGTGCAAATAACTATGCTTATGTAGCAGCTGTTGAGAAGCTTTGTGGTTTAGAAATTCCTAGAAGAGCTCAAATCATTAGAATGATGTTATTAGAATTAAATAGACTTGCTAGTCATTTATTATGGCTTGCAACTCACGCACTTGATATTGGAGCAATGACTGTATTTTTATATTGCTTTAGAGAGCGTGAATATGTTATGGATTTAATAGAAAAATATTGTGGTGCAAGACTTACACATTCATCTATGAGAATAGGTGGTGCAATGCTTGATTTACCTGCCAATTTTACTCAAGAATTATTAGCATTTTGTGATAAATTCTTAAACGATGTAAAAGATTATGAAACCTTACTTGATGATAATAGAATTTGGCGTCTTAGAACAGAAGGCGTTGGGGTTGTTACAAAAGAACAAGCATTAAGCTGGGGTTGTAGTGGCGTAATGCTTCGTGGAAGTGGAATTGAATGGGATATTAGAAAAGAAGAGCCATATTTACTTTATAATGAAGTTCAATTTGGTGTTCCTTTTGCAAACCAAGGAGATACTTACGCAAGATATAAATGCTATATGCAAGAGTTTCGTGAGAGTGTAAAAATACTTAGACAATTAGTGCCTATGTATAGAGAGAGTTCTCCTGAATTAATTTGCAACAATAAAGAATTTGTAAGTGCAAGTAAAGAACAAATTATGACTCAAAATTATTCTTTAATGCAGCATTTCGTATTAGTTACCCAAGGTCTTCGCCCACCTGTTGGAGATGTATATGTGCCAACAGAAAGTCCTAAAGGAGAGCTTGGATATTTTATTAAAAGTGATGGTTCAACTAGACCTTATCGTCTTAAAGCTAGAACTCCTAGTTTTTGGCATTGTTCGTTTTATGAAGAGCTTTTGGTTGGAACTTATGTGGCTGATGTTGTGGCTATTATGGGTTCAACAAATATTGTTTTAGGGGAGATTGATAGATGAGAAGAATTGACCTTAGAAAAAGTAAAGATTTATTTGCTGATTTAAAAACTCATATTGATAATGCTAAAGCTAATGAAGTTTTGGTTGTTTTATTTGAAATCGGAGATTTTTCTAATATTGATAAATCTTATGAATTTGTAGCTAATAATAATTGTAAGATGATGAACTCACTTAAGTTTAATCAAAGTGATTGGACTATAGTTATTAAAAAGGAAGCAAAATGAAAATATTAAGCTTCTTAAATTATGCAAGTAAAGAAGTCTTAAGTCATTTTAGCCAAGATGAAATAGTAAATATCGGTAGTTTTTACGATGAGAGATTAAAACAAAAATTTTATAAATGCGAACTAGGAACCGAAAGCTATGTTTTAGCATTGTTTTGCACTATGCTTGATTTAAGCGAATTTGATATAGGCGAACTTAGTGCTGAGAGTTGTTTTGGAGAAGAAGAAGCTAGTGAGATTTTAGAATTTTTAAAGAGTGCTGATTTAATTTTATTAGATAGTAATTTGCTTTATCATAAAGACAAAAATATATATTATTTTGCAAGTAAATTGGCTAAACATTTTGATTTAAAACTTATGTTTGATTATGAATTAAAAGATGTTGAGTTGGTTGAATTAGATGATAATAATGGGCTTATTTTATATGAATGTTTAGATAATGATGATTTTATAGTAAGTCCAGCTTTTGCAAATCTTGCAAAAATTAAAGAATTTGATTTAGTAGAAATTAAAACAAAAACTAAAACATTAAAAAAGAAAGTAAAAATTGATAATAGTTTAAAAGGATTATTTGCATTAAGTAAAAAAGATAATGCTTATGCGTTTAGTCCTTGTGTGGTTAAAGGAGTAAGCAATGAAAATTAACATTAATGGTAAAGAATGCTTAGCTAATGATGGCGATTATGTTTTACAAGTTGCTCGTGCTAATGATATTTTCATACCTGCAATTTGCTATTTAAATGATTGCAGTCCAACTTTAGCTTGTAGAATGTGTATGGTTGAAATTGATGGCAAACGCTCATACGCTTGTAATACTAAAGTAAAAGATGGAATGCAGGTATTAAGCAATACTAAAGAATTATGGGACGAAAGAAATGCTATTATGCAAACTTATTGCATAAATCACCCATTACAATGTGGAGTTTGTGATAAAAGTGGAGAATGTGAATTACAGAATTTCACGCATAAAGCACAAGTAGATACTCAAAATCATTGGATAAAAGAAATAGATAGAAGACATCAAGATTGGGGTGCTTTACAATATGACCCAAGTCTTTGTATAGTTTGTGAAAGATGTATTACCGTATGTAAGGACAAAATCGGAGATAGTGAGTTAAAAACTATAGCTCGTGGTGGAGATGCACCTGATAAAGATTTTAAAGATACTATGAGTAAAGATGCTTATGCAGTTTGGACAAAATTTCAAAAATCACTAATAGCTCCACAAAATGGAACAACTTTAGATTGTCAAGAATGTGCTGAGTGTGTTAGTGTTTGTCCGACTGGTGCAATTATTAATAAGAATTTTCAATATCGCTCAAATGCTTGGGAACTTACTCGCATACCTGCTAGTAATCCACATAGTAGTGATTGTGAGCTTATGTATTATGATGTTAAACAAAAAAGTATTAAAGATAATACTAAGATGGTTTATAGAGTTTCAAATGATTTTCATTTTACTACTTTAAATAAGGCTGCAAGATTTGCTTATGATATAGCAAGCGATTGTAAAGGTAAAGATGAAGTAGAGTTTAATCGCTTAGTATCGTTGTTTAAAGATAATAAAATTAAAAATGTGAAATTTAATAGCTATATAACAAATGAAGAAGCATATATTTTAGAATTACTTAGACAAAAATATGGCTTTAATTTAGTAAATAATGAAGCTTTATGTTTTCAAGATTTCTTAAAGACTTTTTGCGCTCATTCAGGTAGTTTTTATAATGCAAGTAGTGATGATGTTAAAAAATCTGATTTTATCGTAATTGCAGGAAGTTTTTTAAGACACGATAATCCTACTTTATCTTATAAGGTGAATAATGCAATTGTTATGAATAAGGGTGCTGGGCTTTATTTTCATCCTATTAAAGATACAAAATTTTCAAAAATTGCTAAGAATTTCGTAAGTGTAAATTGTGATTATGGTAAAGAAGCTCAAGTTTTAGAATTTATTTTACAATATTTTGCAAAAGACTTGCCGCAGGATTTAGCATATATCAAAGACGCTTTTTATGAAGAACAAATTGAAGTAGAAGTTAAAAGTAAAGATGCTGAAGGCAATGAGATTAAAGAGAAAAAGCAAGAAACAATCAAAAAATCAAGCCTAGCTAAAGAATTAGGATTTGATGAAGATAAATTAAAAGATTTATTACTTAAAAAAGCTAATTTTACTTTAATTATCGGAAATGATTATTTTTACCATGAAAATGCAAAATATTTAGCGTATTTACTTGCAAATATTCAAAAATTAACTGATTTTAAAGTTATGTTAATCCCACCACGCACTAATACTTTAGGCGTAAGTTTATTATGTAAATTAAGTAAAGCTAGTGATGGTTTTACTCTAGGATATAATGAGCGTGGAGATTTCTCATTTTCAAATGATGAGCATAATAATCTTGCTAGTTCAAATCTACTTGAGCAAGAAGGAACATTTGTAAATTATGATAAAAGGCTTGTTCCTACGAATGCTGCACTTAAATTTAAAGGATATTATTTAAATGATTTAGCAAATGCTCTTGGATTAGATGCACTTTATACGATTGAATATACAGAGCAATTACCTAAAGATAAAGGCTTTTTAAATATTGCTTTTGATGATTTGACAAATCATTATGATAATGCAGGAAATAATCATCGTGGGTATTTAATTGATACTTGTGAGTTTGTAAAGAATTTAAAACAAGATAATCAAATTCCACAAAATATAAAATCAACTTGCGAATGTAAAAAAGATGATATTGTAATACTTGCAAATCCAATTGGAAATCTATCAAAATATACTAATAAATCAAGCTTTTTTAACGAATGTGCTTCACTTTACGCAAGTAAAGATTATCTAGCTAAACATAATTTAAAAGAAAATTCTATGGTTAAGATTTATGATGATAAAGATGAAATTATTATAAAAGTAGTTTTAGATAAGAATATTGAAAATGGTGCTTATTTACCTACTTTTGATGATAAGATTAATCCTTATAAATTCTTTAAAACAAGACGCTATTATGCGTTAAATATAAAGGAAATTAGCTATGAGTGAGACTATGTTGTTTATAATCGTTACGCTGATTAAATGTCTTTTAGTAATTGCAATTTTTGCTTCATTAGCTGGATTTGCAACTTATTTAGAAAGAAAGGTTTTAGGTTATGTTCATAGAAGACTTGGGCCTGATATGGTAGGACCTGCTGGTGTTTTACAAATTGTTCCTGATATGATTAAATTATTTACAAAAGAAGATTTAATCCCATATATGACAAATAGTAAAGTATTTAAAGTAGCTCCTTTAGTATCAGCAATTTGTGCTTTTATGGCTTTTGCTGCTGTGCCGATTTTTCCTGAATTTACATTATTTGGGCATACGATAAAACCAATTATTGCTGATGTAAATATAGCAGTTTTATACATTGCTGGATGCTCATCACTTTGTGCTTATGCTATATTTTTAGGTGGTATGTCAAGTTCTAGTAAATATCCTTTAATAGGTGGTGCTAGGGGGCTTGTTACTATCATATCTTATGAAGGCGTTAGTGGTCTTTGCTTATTAGCTGTTGTTTTATTAACTGGTTCTATGAGCTTAGTTGATATTAACGCTTATCAAGAAGGTGGAATTTTATCTTGGTTAGTATTTAAACAACCAATTGCATTTGTTTTATTTACAATAGCAATTTTTATTGAAACAAACAGAACTCCTTTATGTCTAGCAGAAAACGACCCTGAATTGGTTGCAGGTTATGGCACTGAATATAGTGGTCTTCGCTGGGGAATGTTTTTTATAGGTGAATACGCTAGTATGATTTTAGGCTCAATTTTGATTACTTTATTATTTTTAGGTGGATATAACGATTTTTATTTCATACCAGGCGCTATTGCTATGATTTTAAAAATATGCTTTGTATTTTCTTGGTATTTTTGGGCTAGGGGGACTTTCCCACATTTAAGGGCTGATCAAGTTATGAGAATGAGCTATTTGATATTATTACCTGTTGCGGGTGCGAATTTAATCATAACTGCGTTATTAGCTTTATAAGGAGAATATATGAAAAAATATTATGTAGTAGATGAAAAAAGAAAATTAATTCTTACTCCTTATGAAAAATTTATAAGAAGTGTTAAAAGATGTTTAAATACTGATTTAATCAGCGGTTTAGCATTTATAATTAATGAAACCTTAAAAAGGGGTAATTCAGCAACTATTAAATATCCAATGGAAAAAATCAAATTAGATAATCGTTATCGTGCTGTGCATAGATTGCAAAGATTTATTGAAAGCGAAAATGAACGCTGTATTGGTTGTGGGTTGTGTGAAAAAATTTGTATTTCAAATTGTATTAGAATGGAGACAAAATTAGGCGATGATGGTAGAAAATTAGTAAGTAATTATTCTATTAATCTTGGTCGTTGTATTTATTGTGGATTTTGTGCTGAGGTTTGTCCTGAACTTGCTATCGTGCATGGTGTTGAATATGAAAACGCAGCAGAGCAAAGGTCATATTTTGCACATAAAAAAGATATATTAACTCCAATTGATAATCTAATTAATCAAGTTGAATTTGAAGGTGCTGGAAGTTTAAGAGCTGATGCTGATGATTTTGTAAAAGTTACGCCAAATTATTATGATGTAATGAAAGCAAGAGAAAGTGAAGCTTCAATTTCAAATTCTAGCGATACAAAAGAAGATAAAACGAATAAAGAGGCAAAAGATGTTTGAGTTAATTATATTTTATATTTTCGCTGCTTTAGTTGCGGGATTTTTTATAATTGCGGTAAGTTCTAAAAATATTTTATATTCTCTTAGCTCTCTTGCTTGTGGAATGGTATTTTTAAGCGCTCATTATTTTTTATTAGGAGCAGAGTTTTTGGGTGCTGCTCAAATTATAGTATATAGTGGTGCTGTTTTAGGGCTTTATAGTTTTGCTATGATGTTTTTTGATTTAAGCAAAGAATTAAAAGAAAAGCTAAAACATAAAAAAACTTTTTTTAGTTTAAGTATTTTAGCGAGTATTCTTATGATAATTATGACTTTAGGATTTAAGTTAAATTTATCTCAATCAAGTTTATTGGTTAGCGAAGAGCTTGAAAATACTCGTAGTTTAGGGATTATTTTATTTACAAAATACCTTTTAGCTTTTGAGATAGTTGCAGTGGTTTTACTAATGGTAATAATAGCAGCTATTGTGCTAGTAGCAAAGAAGATAAAGGAAGAACAATGAATTATTTATTATTATCAATTGTATTGTTTTTGATTGGTTTAGTAGGAGTATTAAAAAGACAGAATTTAATAATGTTTTTTATATCTACTGAAATAATGTTAAATGCTGCAAATTTAGCTTTTGTAGCAATTTCAAAAATGCACAATGCTTTAGATGGGCAAGTTTTTGCTATTTTTATTATGGCAATAGCAGCTTGCGAAGTAGCTATTGGGCTTAGCTTTTGTGTGATTAAATATAGACGCGATAAAAGTCTAGATTTTGGAGAGTGCAAATGAGTTTATTATGTGTTTTATTTTTACCATTATTAAGTGCAATTTTTGCAGGAATTTATTCTTTTTCTCCAAAAAATAAAGTAATAGGTTATTTTTGTTCTTATTTAATGCTTTTAGCTTGTATTTTTGCTTTTATATCTTTATATTATTTAGCAGATAAGAATTTGTATATTAGTTTGGGTCATTGGATAGGAATTTTAAATGTTAATTTTGGCTTTTTAATAGATTCTGTTAGCCTTACTATGATGTGCGTTGTAACATTAGTCGCTACTTGTGTGCATTTTTATAGTATTTATTATATGGAACACGATGAAGGTTTTAATAAATTCTTTGCATTTTTAGGCTTATTCGTATTTTGTATGCTAATTTTAGTAATGAGCGATAATTTCTTATTATTATTTGTTGGATGGGAAGGCGTTGGTCTATGCTCTTGGTTATTAATCGGCTTTTGGTATCAAAATGAAAAATTCTCATTAGCAGCAAATGAAGCTTTTATTATGAATAGAATAAGCGATTTTGCAATGCTTTTAGGAATATTTTTAATATATTTTAATTTCGGAACTTTAAGTTATAAAGAAGTATTTGCTATATTAAGCTTTCACGAAATGTTAAATCCTAATTTATTAACTTTAATTGCTGCTTTATTATTTGTTGGTGCTATGGGTAAATCAGCTCAATTTCCATTCCATACTTGGCTAGCAAATGCGATGGCAGGTCCAACACCAGTTTCAGCATTAATCCACGCTGCTACGATGGTAACTGCTGGTGTGTATTTGGTAATTCGCTCTCACGATTTATTTTCGCAGGTTCCAAATGTAAGTTATTTTATAGCTTGTTTAGGTGCTTTTGTAGCTTTATTTGCTGCTTCAATGGCAATTGCTGCAAAAGATTTAAAAAGAATTGTGGCATTTTCTACACTTTCTCAACTTGGATATATGTTCGTAGCTTGTGGTTTAGGAGCTTATAAAATAGCATTATTTCATTTAGTAACTCACGCATTTTTTAAAGCATTATTATTCTTAGGTGCTGGAAATATTATGCACGCAATGCACGATGAATTAAACATTTATAAAATGGGTAAATTATATAAACCTATGAAAGTTACAGCAGTTTTAATGATAATTGCAAGTTTAGCTTTAAGTGGTATTTATCCATTCGCAGGATTTTTCTCAAAAGATAAGATTTTAGATTTTGCATTTGTAACAGAGCATTTTGGCTTATATTCTGTTTTATTATTTACAGCGTTTTTAACAGCATTTTATAGTTTTAGACTATTAATGATGGTATTTTTTGCTCCAAAAAATCACACAATCCATCCACACGAAGCAAAACCTATAGCATTAATTGCAATGCTACCTTTAGCAATATTAGCAATTATTGCAGGTTTTTGGGATAGTAAATTCTTTGAATTTATTAGAATTCCTATGCAAGAATTACACCATAATTATGTATTAATTGCTATTTCTTTAGTGGTTGCTATAGTAGGAATTGTTTTAGCTATAGTAGTTTATAAAAATGGTGCAAAAGAAAATTGCAATTGTAAATATAAAAAGCTTTTAGAAAATGAATATTACATACCTAAATTATATGAGATTATTTTCATACAACCTTATAAATGTTTAGCTAAAGTATTAACAGGATTTGAAGAAGGTCTATATTCATTTATTTTTGAATGTCCTAAAAAGCTTTTAAGTCTTGTTTCTTGTGAGAACAAAAACAATAACTTAACTCTTCACATTGTGTTTATTTGTGCATTTTGTGTGTTTTTACTTTTAACAATGGTGGTGATATATGCTTAGTTTATTGATATTTTTACCTTTAATTTTTGGGGTTAGTGCATATTTTATAAATGATAAGGCTTCTAAAATTAGCGGAATTTTATTTTCTTTTATAATTTTATGTCTTAATTATTATGTGATAATTGATGAAATTCATACATTTAACTATACTTTAATAAAAGCTTTTAATTTTGGGATTAATTTAAAAGCTGATGAGATAGCATTTACTTTAGCTTTTGTGGCAAATTTAATGCTATTTTTGTCAATGTGCTTTTTTTCTAAACAAACAAAAGACTTTTTAATAAGTGCTATGATTTTAAGTGCTTGTATGAATGGTTTATTTTTAGCAAATGATGCTTTATTATTTTATATTTTTTGGGAAGTTTCATTATTTCCACTTTTATATTTAATGGTTAAAAACAATGAAGCAAAACTAGCTAGGTCATTTTTTGTATTTGCATTTTTAGGCTCAATTTTTATGCTACTTGCTATGATTTATCTAGCTTATAATGCAAGAGTTAATGATGCGATTTTAAATTTTGATATTAGTTATTTCTCAACTACAAATTTAAGTCCTATTGAAAATACTTTATTATTTATAGGATTTTTCTTAGCATTTGCTATAAAAGCTCCTATTTTTCCATTTCATAGTTGGGCTATTAAAACTTATTCAAAAGCACCTAATTTTGTTTCTGTAATGCTTGCAAGTTTTAAAATGGCGCCTTTTGGAATGATTAAGTTTTGCCTTCCTTTATTTGCTGTTAGCATTAATGAATTTAGTGGGATAATTTATACATTATGTATAATTTCAGCAATTTATGCAGCACTTCTAGCAAGCAATGCGAAAAATTATAAAGAATTAAGTGCAATGAGTTCAATATCACACTTAGGAATTATTTGTTTAGGTATTTTTTCTATGCATCCAATTGCTTTAAGTGGAGCTGTTGTTTATATGGTAGCTCATGCTATTGTAAGTGGGGCAATGTTTTTTTACGCTGAAATTTTAAAAGATAATTACAAAACTTATAATCTAAGTGAGTTAAAGGGCTTAGCTAAACATATGCCTTATTTGACATTTATTTTTGGAGTTTTATTATTTTCATCAATTTCTTTACCACTTACTATAAGCTTTGCAGGTGAGTTTTTGGTTCTTTATGGAGTATTTGCAGCTAGTAAGATGGCTGGAGTTTTTGCTACTTTAGTTGTGATACTTGGAGCTGTTTATATGCTCAATATGTTTAGAAATAGCTTTTTAAGTAAAGAAAATGAAGCTAAAGACATAAAGGTTAGTTTATCTAAGATAATAATTTTATCTTTCATAGCTTTGATTATAATTGTATTTGGAGTAAATCCTAATATAATTTTAGATTATATCAACTTTGCGGTATAAGGAGATAGAATGCAACTTGATTTAAATGTATTACTTATTTTACCTGAACTTGCTTTGATAGTTTTTGCTTGTTTTATATTGGTTGCTAATTTATTTTATAAATTTGATTTAAGAGCTTTAAAAGGGCTTAGTATTGTGGCTTTAATAATTGCTATTATTTGCCAATTTAATTGCCCTTATGATGAGAGTTTTTTTGATTTATTTATATTTGATAATTTAGCAAAATATTCAAGTATATTAATCAATCTATCAGCTATTTATTTTCTACTTGCTAATAAAAGAGCTGATGAAGGTGAGTTTTTTGCATTATTTTTAATGATGATAGCTTGTTTAAATTTTATGGTAAGCACTAATAATTTAATAGTAGCTTTTATAACTCTTGAAGGCTCTTCTTTAGCACTTTATAGCTTAATAGCGTTTAAGAAAAAAGCAATTGAAGGTGCTATTAAATACTTTAATTACGGAATGCTAGGCTCAGCTTTTTTTGCTATGGGTTCTGCAATGTATTATTTTGATAGTGCAAGTTTAGAACTAAACTCATTAGCTACAATCAGCACGGCTAGTATTTTAGCCTTTGTTATGATAGGAATTACAATATTATTTAAATTATCAGTAGCACCACTTCATATGTGGCTTAAAGATGTGTATTTAAAGGCTGATTCAAGTTTAGCTGGATTTATTTCAATAGTTCCAAAAATAGCTATGATGGTATTTGCATATAGATTTATGATTTCATTTGAAAATTTCTTCAATGTAAGTGAGATTATTTTAATTATTGCTTGTGCTTCTATGCTTTTTGCTAGTGTTATGTCATTAAAGCAAGATAATGCAAAATCAATGTTAGTATATAGCTCTGTTTCACATTCATCGTTTGCTTATTCAACCCTTGCATTTTTTCATTTATCAAGCCAAATGTTTTTATATTATTTTTTAACATTTGCATTTGTAAATATCGCATTATTTATGTTTTTAGGTGCGTTTAAAGACACAAATTATGAGAATTTAAAAGGGGTGTTTAAGAAATATCCTTTATTAGGAATTTGTATTGTTGTATTATTGTTAAATCTTGCAGCATTGCCACCATTTGGCGTATTTTTTGCTAAGGTTGGTGTAATTAATATAGCTTTAAATGTTAATATTTATGCAGCAATTTGTATGGCACTTAGCTCAATTATTATGCTATTTGCTTATTTAAGATTTATAAAAGCAATTTTTGCAGATAAAGAAATAGGATTTTTATATTTTAATAACGCTCAAAAAATAGTTTTAATTTTAGCAGTTATTGCTTCTTTTGTTGCAAGCGTTGGATTAGATTATATTAAATAATGAAAAAAATATTATTTCTTTGCTTTTGCGTTTATTTATATTCTTTTGAACTATATATAAACTCTGGCAAGGAAATAAATAAAAATATATCAGTTTTACATATTAAAAACAATACCGATATAACTTGTGATAAATTACAAGATGAGAATTTAAAACTTTATTTTAAATGTAGTGTGAAGGGTAAATCAAGGTTATTATCAAATCAAGATTTAACTTTATTCAAATTAGAATTTAAAAATTCAAAAGATACTTTAGATATATATATTTACCCTAAAACAAATGTTAGTATTGTTGATAGCGAGCAAAAATTATATGATACTAATGTGGTTTTTGCATCTAGCAAAAAAGTTTCTAAAAATTTTACTTTTATATTTTTTCCATATACTCAAGGAGTGTTAAGTCCTAATGGACTTGATTTTGATGTGATTTTTCCTGATTTGCAAACTCCTTTTATAGAAGGGCTTGATTTAGACCAAAATCCTGTAAATATTAGCGATAATAGTGATATTAATTCTTATTTGAGTATTAAAAAATATTACGATAATAAGCAATATAAAGAGCTATTAGATTTATGCAATATGTCTTTAGAAAAATATAAAAATAGTATTTTTATAAGCGAGTTTTATTTGTATAGAATTAGAGCTATGTTTAATTTACTAAATGAAAATACCACTTTAAGCGAAGAAATTATTTCAAGTGCAAAAGATTATGTAAGAGTTTTTCCAAGTGATGAGAATTACACTGAAATATTGCAAATGATGGTAAAAACTTATTTAAAATTAGAACAAAGAAGTGATGCTGAATATTTTATAGATATTTTAAATAACGAGCATCCAAATTCTTATTACACAAAATTGGCAAGTTTAAACTATGCTGATTTTTTACTATCTCACGGCAAAAGAGATGCTGCTACTATTATTTATAATAATATTTTATTTAGTTCAGACGATGCGATTTTGGCTAGTAAAGCTGCAATATCTTTAGCAAAAATCAATATTAGTCATAATAAAGCAAAGGAAGCTAAGGAATTTGTATTAAAAGTCTTTAATGCAAATGAGCAATATTTATTAGAAGATAAGGATAAAACCTTAGGTTTAGCTGATGATTTTTTCAAGGAAAAAATGTATGATATTAGCGCTCCTATTTATGAGTTTTTATTTAAAAATTCAAATAAATTAGACCCTTATTATGAAAGGGTATTAAAAAATTTAGGGGTTTCTTTAGCTAAAAATAATGATTATAAAAAGGCTGATGAATATTTAAATGAATATAAAAAGCTATTTCCAAATGGCGAATATATGAATATTATTGATGAAACTATTGATAGTTTATATTTTGAAAAAGATGAACAAGATAGCTTTAAATTACACGAATATTATAATTTTTTAATGGCTAAATATGATAATAACATATCAAAAAGAGCTCTTTATGAAGAAGTAAAATTATTATTTAAAGAGCAAGATTATGAAAAGATTTTAAAACTAGAAAAGAAAATAAAAGATAGTGAAAATGAAGAGCTAATTTCTTTATATGATAGTAGCTTGATTAATTTATTAAATATTGCATTAGATGATGATGATTGCGATGAAGTTTTAGGATACATAAAAAATAATAATTTTATAAGTGATGAAAAAGTCATTAATAAAATGAAATATTTAGAGTGCTTAGAAAGAAAAAAAGAAAATAAATTAGCTTTAGATTTTGCAATTAAGTTTGAAAATGAAGATTTGGTGTTTTATAAAATCAAACAAGCAAAACTTTTATATTTAAATAAGCAGTATAAAGATGTGGAAAATATAATCAAATCTATTTTAAATAAACGATTTAATATTAAAAAACCAGAATATTTTGAGATATATTATTATTTATCATTATCATTAATTAAGCAAAACAAATACAATGATGCTATTTTTTCATTAAAACAGCTTGAAAAATACGGCAATGGATTAAGATTAGTTGAGGTTTATGACGAATTTTTAAATTACTTTAAAAATAATAATCTTGATATTTCAGCTATTACTTATGGTAAAAAAGCAATTAATATACAAAATTATTTAGGTATTAATTTATATAGTCCTAAGATAGAGTTAATTACTTTAAATGCTTTAATTAATAAAAATAATATAAAAGAAGCTAAAGAAATATTTATAGATTTATATAAATTAAAATTAAGCGAAGAAGAATACAGCAATGCAAAATATTTAGAAGCTAGTATGCTAATTAAAAATAAAGAATTTGAAAAAGCAAAAGAAACTTTAAAAGAATGCAAAAGTGGTGATTGGAAAAATTTATGTGATGAAAAATTACAACTTTTGGAATAATTTAAGCTAAATCTAATTTTTAAAATATATAATATGCGTTTTACTTATTGGACAGATGGGTGAGTGGCTGAAACCACACCCCTGCTAAGGGTGCAGCTCTTAATCGGGGCTCGAGGGTTCAAATCCCTCTCTGTCCGCCACTTTATTTCAAAAACTTATTTTATGCGCTCGTAGCTCAGCTGGATAGAGCATTTGATTGCGGTTCAAAAGGTCAGGGATTCGAATTCCTTCGGGCGCACCATTCATACTCATTGTTAATATATAGTTTTATAATTTGTTTTTTTAATACTTTAAAAGGAGTTATAATGAGAAAATTACTTTCTTCATTGGTAGTTGTTGGTGCGATTAGCACTTCTTTATTTGCAGGTGCAAATACTCAAACAGGTTGCGGACTTGGAACTATAATTATTAAAAACCCTGATTCAGCAATTATGTATGCTTTACAAGCTACTACAAACGGAACTTCAGGTAATCAAACTTTTGGTATTACTACAGGAACACTAAATTGCCAAGAAACAAGATTAGTTCATAATGAAAAAGCAATTAATTTCGTAAATGCAAATCTTGACGCTTTATCAAATGAAGCTGCTTTAGGAATGGGCGAGCATTTAGATACTTTAGCTGAACTTTTAGAAGTAAAAGACGCTGATTTATTTAAAGCTAATTTAAGAGCAAATTACTTAGCTATTTACAATTCAAGCAATGTTGTAGGTGCTCAAGTTTTAGATAGAGCTTCTGCTTTATAATTGAAAAAGTTTTTATTTTTATTGTGCTTTTGTATTTTTGCAAAGGCACAAGATAATGAATTATTAAATCTTGATTTTTCTAAATTAAGTATTTCTAAAGATGAGTTTTTAGAAATTATTCAACAAGCTAATCAAAAACAAGTTTTTAACACAATAGAATGGAAAAATCTCCTTCACTTTACAAACAACAAAAGCGAGATAATTAATAAAGAATTTTTTTATTCAAATCAAAGGAATTTAAAATCAGAATTTGAGCTTAATTTATATATGTATTTTTTAAAAAAAGAAATATATTTAGGCAAAAAAGAAGAGTTAAATCAAAAAGATTCTGCTATAACTTTTAGCAATGATAATGATAATTTGCACTTTATTTGCAAGTTTCCTTTAAGGGCAAAATACATAGAAAAATCTCTAAAACTTACTAAAAATCAGGATTTAAATTGTTCTGATTTGAATAATTTCTTAGAATATATTAGCCCTAAATCAATTAGCATAGTTTTTCCAGCTGCTTATTTAAATTCCCCAGCTTCAATGTTTGGGCATACATTTTTGCTAATTAATTCTAATTACAATTCAAGGCTTTTATCTTACGCTATTAATTATGCTGCCGATGTTGATGAAAAAGATGAAAATGGCTTAATGTTTGCCTTTAAAGGTTTGTTTGGCGGATACATTGGCAAGTATTCTTTAAAGCCTTATTATGATATGTTAAAAACATACAAAGATAGCGAAAATAGAGACCTTTACGAGTATGATTTAAAATTAAATGAAGAAGAAGTAAATAGACTGATTTTGCATTTATGGGAGATTAAGGATAGTAGTTCGGTTTATTTGTTTTTTGATAAAAATTGCTCTTATAATATTTTGTGGTTACTTGAGAATGCAAATCCTGATATTAAATTAAGAAATAAATTTATTTATAGCGTAATCCCAAGCAATACTATACAAAAAATCAACGATATTAATCTAATTAGCGATTATCACTATAGAGCATCAAAGTTAAATACCATTTTAAATCAAGCAAAAGATTTGAGTTTTGATGAGATAAATCTAGCAAAAAATATAGCTTTAGGTAAAATTGAGCCAAATTATGATTATTCTATTTTAGCCTTAGCGAACGAGCTTAGTCAGTATTATGCTAGTAAAAATGAGCTTAGTGTAGATGAATACAAAAAAATAACTCATAAAATATCTAGTAATTTATCTCAAAGCAAAATAGCAAAGCTTCCTTTAAAAACTCCAAAGGAAAGCATAATTAAGGCTAATTATCCTAGCAAAATATCATTTGCTTATGATACAAAAAAGAAAGCTTTATTATCAATTAGACCAGCCTTGCACGATATTTATGAAGATGATTTGGGTTTTGATAAAGGTATAGGGATAGAATTTTTAAGCACTGCTATTAATTATGATAAAAAGCCTAAATTAGATGAGCTAATCTTGCTAAGGCTTGCAAGTTTAAGTGATTTTAACTATATAAATCATAAGCCAAGTTTTTTGTTTAAATTAGCTTATGATGATGTATTAGATGATAAATTAGCAAATATGGAGCTTTTAGGTGGGATTAGTTTTGTTAATGAGTATTTTTTATTATCATTTTTAAGTGGTTTTAGAGCTTATAAAGATGGTTTGAGCTTTAATAATCAAATAATTACAAGCCTATCTTATAAAGCAAATAAGCTTAGTTTAAGTTATCATAAGAATTTTTATAAGCACGGCTTATTAGAAGATATTTTAAGTATCAAAACTCATTTTAAGATTTATAAAAACACTGCGATTTTTGCTGAATTTCAAAAATATTTTCATAAAAACGAAACATTTAAAATAGGTATAAATTATTATTTTTGATATTTTTTGGATTTGGAATTTAATTTGATTTGTTTTAAAATCTAAGTATTCGGGTTAGCAATTGTTTTTAAAAATTTATAAAAAAGATATAAATAAATATAAAATATTTTTAGTTTTTTATATTAATAAAATTATTTAATTTTTATTATAATTACTTAAAATCTATATAAGGAAAATTTATGATAAATCAACCTATAGTTACTATTTTTGCTGGTGTAAATGGTGCAGGAAAAACCACTTTATATTTTTTAGCACTAGAAAAAGGAATAAATTTAGGCTATCGTATAAATGTAGATGAAATAGCTCAAAGTATTGGAGACTATAGAGATAGACAAACTCAAGTTCGTGCCTCAAGAATAGCTATAAAAATGCGTAAGGTTTACATAGATGATAAACTTAATTTCAATCAAGAAACTACACTTTGTGGAAAATCTATATTAAATCTATTTGATGAATTAAAAGAGAATAATTACAAAATAAATTTACGCTTTGTAGGGCTTGATAGCCCACAAACAGCAAAAGAGCGTGTAAAAATACGAGTTAGTAAAGGTGGACATGATATAGAACCACATTTAATAGATAAAAGATATTACGAAAGTATGCAAAATCTTTTAAAAATTATGCCATTGTGTGATGAGATTTTGGTTTATGATAACACTAAAAATTATGAATTAATTGCAAAAATAACAAATGGAAAAGTAGATATACAAAAAAATATTGAATGGTTCAATGATTTAATTTCAGAAAAAATAAAACTTCAAAATTATTAATTTATGAATATTAGTTATGATTTAAAAAACCACAAAGGACAAAGATGAAAAAACTCACATTATTTTTATTTAGTTTATTTTTATGGGGGGGGGTATTTATTAAATAACAAAGATATAAATTTTACTTATTTAACCAAACCAACCAACCACAAAACCCAAACAATCCAAGAACTAAAAAGCATTTCTATACCAATGAAACAAGGTGTATTATCAGCACATTCTTCAAGCACAATATCTCTTAATCATGATTATTTGCTTAGCGTATTTTTTGCAGGTTCTAAAGAAGGTGCAAAAGATGTAGCAATTTATGCGAGTATTTATCAAGGCACAAATTATTTAGAGCCTTTTGCATTAATTACTAGAGAAAAGCTTATGAAAGATAGCAAAGAATATATTAAAAAAAATCGGAAATCCAACCTTAGTCAAAACAGATAATAAAATCCATTTATTTGTTGTAGGAGTTAGTTTTGGCGGCTGGGCAAATAGCAAAATATATCATTATATTAGCAGTATTGATACTATTGATTTTAAATTCCAAAAAGTCCTTCATTTAAGCCCTTTTGCAAATATTAGTAATCTTGTAAGAGCTAATGCTATTTATATTAATTTAGGTAAAGAATTTGGCTTTTTACTCCCAATTTATCACGAATTAGCCAATAAATATCCCTTAGCTTTAGTATTTAATAATTCAGGCGAACTTTTAAAAATCAAAAAACTCACTAATGCTAAAGATTTATTTCAGCCAAGTGTCGTTGCTATTAATGATAAACTAGCTTTATTTGCTTTTAGGTCTAGCAAAAGTGCTAATTATGATTTTTATACTATGACTTGTGATAATCTTTTAAACTGCAATGATTTAGCAAAAACAAATCTAAAAAATTATGATAATTCTATTAATTTATTCAAAGTAAATAATGATATTTTCTTGCTTTTTAATAGTGATAAAGATGGTTCAAGAAATACTTTAAGCCTTGCTATTATGAAAGATTATAATGATTTTCATAGGATTTTAGATATTGATAAAGGTAAAGAAATGAGCTACGCAAGTGTATTTATTAGCGATAATAAAGCTCATATCACATACACACATAATCGTGATTTTATTCAATACAAACAATTTTTATTTAACAAAAAGGATTAAAAATGCACTTTATTTATACTTTACTTTATTTATCAATTTTTGCAAGTATTTTTCAAAAACTTACAGTTAAGAAGAAAATTTTTATATATTTAGCGATAATTTTTTTGACAAATATATCTATATTTAATGGTTTGAGTTTGAATGATTATACTTATAGTATATTTTCTAATCTTAGTATTTTTAGTGTTTTAATTTTGCTATTAATAATTTTTAATCAAGGCAAATTGCTTGATTTTAGGGCTTATGTTTATATTTTTGTTATCAATCTTTTGTTTTTTCTATCATTTTTAAATATTATTACTTTTGATATTTATTATGAAAATGGTTTTTTAAATTATTTAATAATTTTTGTAATTTTTATAATTTCGTATTTGCTAAATCAAATTCTATCAATTTTATTTTTGCTATCTTTAGCAATATCTTTTATCTTAGGCATTGATAATATAAATGATTGTTTTTTTGATATTTTTATTTTGATATTTTCATTTTTTCAAGTAATTTTAAAAGCAATTAAAAAGAATTTAAATAAGTCTAGTTAACTAGACTTATTTGACCTTTACAGGATATAAGCTTGGGTATTCATAGATTTTCCACTCGCCATTTTCGTTGTGTAAAATCACATCTTTACTGAATTTATGTTGCTGGATTTTGTAGTTTGTATCTACTTGAACTATTGCTATTTCGCTACTTTTGTTCTTTTTAGTAAAGTTCATTTCTATAGTATCATCATTACCTTTATAATCATAATCTATAAAAATCATATCCTTACCTTTATCTTGAAACTTCTTAAAATAATCCACATTATTTTTACTAGCAAGTAATTTAGCAGCATCATTCATTTTCCCAGCTTCACATAAAAGCACAAAGTCTTTAACCACAGCTTCAGGCTCTTTAGCTTCATTGCCGCAAGCACTAAGAATTAGTGCTGCAGCAATTAAACTTGATGCCGTAAAACTTAAAATCATATTAGCATCTTTATTTTTCATACTCTTATCCTATTAACATATCAGCAAAGGCATAAATTATTAAGAACAGAAAAATTAGTCCAGTAAATAACATTAAAAATCCAACAACTCTTGCAAAATAAAAATACTTAGCAAAAGAATTGCTCTCATTTTTAAGTTCGTCTAATTTTCCACTAGCTTTAAGCCTTGCATACCATTCAGGTCTATCGTGCTTTAACTCTTCTTCGGTTAGTTCTCCACTAAAGATAACCATATCCATAGGGAATCTATCAGCTCTAAAGTGAGTATTGAAAAAATGCACCGCAAAAATAAATCCTGTAGCTAAAAGTGCTTCATCAGAATGCACAAGCGTTGCAAGATTTAGCATAAAGCCAGGTAAAATCTTCGTAAATTCAACCGGAAACCACAATACTAAACCACTAAAGCCAATGATAAACATACCCCAAAATACTGCTATATAATCAAATTTTTCCCAGTAAGTAAATCTATCAAACTTAGGTCTTTCGCCTTTTCCAATAAACCATTTAAAATGAGCTACAACATCTCTTAAATCTTGCATTCTAGGCATTAAACTATCAGGTCCAAATAATTTTGCTAAGAATAATTTAAAGCTTAGCTTTCCATTATTATCACGAATAGCATCACGCTTAGTCCAAGAATTATAAACTACTTCAGCAATGTGGCTTAAGAATACTGCAATCATAATAAACGCACTAAAATGGTGTATTTTAGTAGCCATTACAATTCCGCCCATTAAATCAATCATAGTTTGAGCCCAAGGAGCGGTATAGAATTTTTGTGGTAAGCCAGAAAAACTTAATCCTAAAAAGCTTGAAGCTACAAAGAAATGCTGAATTCTATGCAAGGTGCTAAAGCGTTTAATATTTACCTTGTCATTATGCATTTTTTCTTTTGCTGCACGCCACTCATCTTTATATTTAATACTCATATAAATTAGTTTCATACTCCACAAGAATGTGTGTAAGCCAAAGAATGCAAATACTGATATTACAAGCCCTGTCATAAACACATAAGCCCAATAAAGTAAAGGGAAATTCTCTTTATCAGTATGGTCAGCATGAGCTATAAAATCACTAAAGTTATCATTAGCTCCTTCGTGGCATTTTTCACAAGTTTTTATTCTAGTTTCACCATATAAAGTTGATTTTTCATCTTTTGGTTTATGAATGTTATGAGCCCCGTGACAATCAAAACAAGCAGCTATTTTTTTGCTTTCACCATCTTTTGCTAAAACCATAGCCTTTCCGTGGAAAGTTTCGTGATAGTGTTTTTGCTCTTTTTCATGGCAACTTCCACATTTTACATCGCTTAGTTTTTTAACAGCTAAAGAGGTTAATTGTTGTTTATCATGCACATTATGACAATCCGAGCATGATGGAGATTTTTCTCTTGGATTTGTGAATTTATCATGCACACTTCCGCTAAATTCAGCCTTAACTTCTTTATGACAACTAGTGCAGTTTGCATTTACATTGTCTTTATCGTTTGCTAAATCATTGATAATTCCACTAGCACCATGACAATCTCTACAAGCAGGAAGGTTACCAAATCTTAAATTCTTATGTAATTCATCTTTAAAACTACTTACTTCATTTCCTTCGTGCCAACTATTAATATCATGACTTTTTACAAGTGGTTTTATGCCGCCTTTTTCAATAGGTCTTGCACTAAGAATCCAGCTTTCAATTCCATCTAGCATTACACGAACATTTGTATATCCTAGTTTTTGTGCTTTTAATGCAGCATCGCTACTTGCATAGCACATTCTATTTAAGCAATAAAAAATAATCTTAGCGTCTTTATTGCTAGGTAATAAACTTACCCATTCAGGTGTATTAATAAAAATAGAGCCTTTTAAATAGCCGTATTTTATTCTTTCTTCTTTTGTATTTGCGTCAAATATATATACATCTTTTTTACCTAATTCTTTTTCTACATCAGCCATAGATATAGGAATTACTCCTTCAACTACTGCAAAATCGCCTTCCGATGCAAAAAGGTTAAAGCTTAAAAAGATGGCAAAAATAAGTCTTAGCAACATATTTTATCCTTTCACTAAGGTTAGGATTTTTCCTAACCTTTTATTATTTCTTACCATCTAATAAATCTTGAGCTTGTGCTACATAAACTAATGCTTCATTTATTAGTTTTAGAGCATATTTTGGACCATGAACGCCCCAGCTTCCATCTTTTTCAATTTTTTCATAAATTGCTCTTGCTTCTTTTGTAAGTAGGATAATTTCTGATTTAGTTTTTGTGCTTAGATTATCCATTTTTGCTTGTTCTCTATCAATTTTGCGAATTGCAAGTTCTAGTTTTTTAAAGCCTTCTTTAACAGGTAATTGCCATTCCATAACTTTATCATAGATTTGCTCTTGGTCTGTGAAGTGTAATTCTTTTGGTAAAGTTGATTGCACAGCACTATGGCATCCACTTGCCCCAGGTCCTACTAGATTTACATCACTCCAGCTAGTTCTTCCGCAACTCCACATTAAATCCACAAAGAATTTGCCATCTTTTCTAGCAATTGTCCAACCTTTAGTTGTTTGTGGGTCTCTTGGTTTTCCTTCTGGTGGGTTTAGAGTTTTTGCGTCTTTATCTACATAGATTTTCCATATATGACTTGCACGAACATTGTCAAATCCACCTTTATCAGGGTTTTGAACGCTTGCAAAGTTTTCACAACTCATCATATTTGGCATATGACAGCCTGTGCAATTATCTTTAGCGTGTGCTCCGCCGTATTTAAACATTTCAGCTTGAGTTTCGTGACAATCACTACAAGTTTTTTTAAGTCCTACTTTTGTATAAGGGTCTTTCCAATCATTTGCAGTAACTTCGTGTGGGTCGTGGCAAGTTGAACATCTCATACCTTTATCATAGTGCATAGTATTATACATTTGTGAGCCTTCAGTTCCACAAGATGGACACGCTGATTTAAAGTAGCTATTAAATGGCTTTCTTGGGTCAATCTTCGCATCTTCGCTATCATAAGCAAATCTTTGATGACATCTTTCGCAATTACTTGGCATACCAGCACCCCTTGCTCCATAAAGGTGAGCTCCAGCTCCGTGACATTCTTCACAGCTAATTCCTTTAGAAATTGCGTGTTTTCTAAGCTCGTCTTTATTTCCAATTGCTGCTAAGAATTCTTCTTTAGATTTAAAGTCAAATTTAAAGCTATGGCATACTTCACAATATGCAGATGCAGGTTGAAACATCATTTTTTCTTTATAAGTAGAACCATAAGAGTTTATTCCCCAAACGCTTGAAGTTTGTTTGCCAAAATCTTCTAATTTTGTAGGAAAGCCAGGTGAGAATTCAGCGATTTTTTTCGCAACTTCAGGCGTAAGTGATTCAACCCAAAGGCGTGAGAATTGATTACCCCCAGCAACCATTTTACCTGTTCCATCAGCTAATTTTCCATCTTCAATGTGATAAGTTCCACGAACTAACCATTTATCAATAAAACCATATTTTGTTCTAGGAGTTCCTACGATTACAAATACATCATCAGCTTCAACACCTTTTGGTAAAATTGTAGCTTCGCTGCTTCCATACATAGGCTTTTTAGGGTCTCCTCCAGCTTCTTCTAATTCATCAGGAAAACGAATAACTTTTGAGTGGCGTGAACGATTCCAAGCTTCATATTGAGCAGGGTGGCATTCACCACATTTTTTAGGTCCTACGAATTTATTTGGATAATCTAAAATACTTTCCATACCTAGACGATATGTAATTGACGCAGAACGACCTGTGTCTTTTTCATAATTTCCATGCCCACCGAATTCTACGAATTCTTCTTGGCGATTAGAAATAGAATATTTTCCAACTAAATTTCCTTCCTTTTCGTATTTAAACATAGGATGGCGGTCTTTTAAGAACTCTATAAAATCAGTTTCTTGATTTACATAATCGTGTAGAGTTCTAGGCTCGATACCATCAGCTTGAGGTGTTATATTATTAGCATATAACATAATACAGGCACTACCTAGTGCTAACAAGCGTTTCATAGCTTTCTCCTTAAAATTAAAATTACAACAATGAAGTGTAATCCAATTTCATTTAAAGCTTTCTTAAAAAAATATAAAAAATAAAATATAATTTAAATAATTCAAAAAGGAGAAAAAATGTATTAAATAATTTTAATTAATTTTCTTATTTTTTAAGGCTTTTATTATAAAATATAGCTTTAAGTTTATATAATAAATTTTATCAATTAAGAATGATTTTAAAAGAAAGTAGTTTTAATAATAATGTTTTTAAATAAATTTTTAAATTTAAAGATTTCTTTAGTTTATATGCTAATTTTTGCTATTTTTTGTGGGGTTGCTACATTTATTGAGAGTGCAAAAGGCACAAGTTATGCTATGAGTTTAGTTTATAATGCTTGGTATTTTCACTTGATTATGGTTTTATTGTTTTTAAGTGTGATTTATGCGATTTTTAAATACAAACTTTATAAAAATATTTCATTATTTTTAATTCACATTTCTTTTATTTTTATATTTATTGGTGCTGTTTTAACTCATTTTTTTGGTTTTGAAGGCATTATTCATTTAAGGGTTGATAATAAAGCAAATGAGATAAAAAGCACAAAAACTGAATTAGTCTTAAAACATAATGATAAAATCAGTAAAACTAGTAATTTAAATGAGATTATAAAACTTGATAATGCAAGTTTAAGGTTTGTTGATTTTAGCAATGAAGCAGGGATTACTAAGGTAAAAAGTGATGATTTAAACGACCCTAGTTATTTAAAATTAAGATTTAATTTTGATAATGGATATAGTGATGTTGAGATTAATTATAATGAATGCGTTAGTGTTGCTAATATTGATTTTTGCTTTAACAAAACAAGCACTAATTATGTTAATTTTTATATAAAAGATAATGAGTTTTATATAAACACTAATCAAGAAATGAAATTCTTAAATCAAATTCTAAGCAGTGATTTTAAATTAAAAGATGGTATATATTTGCTAGATGAGTTTTCTTTTTCGGCTTTAAATTATTTAGTTCATTCAAAAGACGCACTTAGTATGAGTGGGGGTAATTTACAAGCGATTAGAGTGGAATTTAAATCAGGAATTTCAAAAGAAAAACTAATCCTTGCATTAAACGATAATATTAAGATAAATGATTATGATATTTCTTGGAAGCAAGAGAGCTTAAAGCTTGATTTTGATATTTATCTAAAACGATTTAATTTAATAACTTATGCAGGTAGCAAGAGTGCAAAAGATTATGAAAGTGAGTTATTAATCTTAGATAATAATCAAAAAATAGATGTAAAAATAGCTATGAATAAAGTGCTTGATTATAAAGGTATTAGGTATTTTCAGCATTCTTACGATGAAGATTTAAAAGGCACGATTTTAAGTGCTAATAAAGATTTAGGCAAAACTCCTACTTATATTGGCTATGCTTTATTATTTATTGGGTGTTTTTTAAATTTATTTAGTCTAAAAACTAGAAAATATTTTAAGGCTTTAAGTGTTGTTTTTATAATAATTCTTAGTCCAAATTTAAAAGCAAATGATTTTAACTCTCATATAAATGAATTAAATTCTTTAATTATTCAAGATTTAAATGATAGATTTTTGCCATTTTATACTTTTTCACTAGAGCTATGCAATAAAATTGGTTGTCCTAATAAAAACGCTGCAAGTGAAGAGATATTTAGATTAATTACCGATGTTACTTATGTAAATGAAGCTAGATTAATTAGGGTCAAAAATCCTAAATTAAGAGAATTTTTAAATTGTGAAAAACAAGCAAAATTTAGTGATTTTTACGATGGTTCAAGCTATAAATTAAAAGATGAAATTAAAAAAACATATGCTAAAGGAGAAGCGAATTTTAATGATTATGATAAGGATTTGATTAGAGTTGATGAGAGTGTGAATATTTTATATTTAATTTTTACAGCAGAATTATTTAAGATAATTCCTGATGAAAACCACTTGCAAAGCCCATTTGCAAATAATATAAGCTTGGATAATCAAAAGCTAATTAATGAATATTTAAGCTCTTTAGTAATTGCTAAAAAAACTAATGATTATAGCAAGGCTAATGAGATTTTATCTAAGATTAAAAACTTGCAAAATCAGTTTGATTTTTTACCTAGTCAAGCACAGATTAAAACTCAAATATTTTTAAGTAAATATAATGCTTTTTATAGTTTGTGTTTTGCTTATTTAGTGCTTTTTATACTTTCTTTATTTGTGATAAATAAAAATACTAAAATTATTTTTTATCTTACTTTAATACTATTTTTAATCCATTTAATTCTCATTGGATTAAGGGGTTTTGTAGCAGGATTTACTCCGCTTACTAATACTTATGAGAGTTTAATTTATATTGCTTTAAGCTCCGTTTTTGCTGGACTTGTTTTTAGAAAAAATCTATTACTTAGCTTGTGTTTATTGTTTAGCGTTGCTACATTATTTACAGCACATCTTAATGATATTAATCCACAAATTACAAATCTAATGCCTGTTTTAAATTCTCCTTATCTTAGTATTCATGTAAGCTTAATTGCTGCTTCTTATGGATTTTTTGGCTTAAGTGCTTTAATTAGCTTTTCTTATTTATCGTGCGTAATATTTAAAAAACCTTACGATAAGGCAAATATTCAAATATATTTAGCAAATCATTTAGGCTTATTATTATTAATTTGTGGGAATTTCTTAGGCGGAATTTGGGCTAATGAGTCTTGGGGAAGATACTGGGGCTGGGATAGCAAAGAGACTTGGTCTTTAATAAGCATATTAATATATGCAATTTTAGTGCATTTAAAATTAAAATCAAAACTATTATATGCACTGCTTAGTATGTGGGGATTTGGCGTTATTTTGATGACTTATTTTGGAGTGAATTATTATTTAGTAGGTAAGCATTCTTACGCAGGAGAAAAGAGCAATTTTGAAAGTCCATTATGGCTAATAATTAGCGTAATTATCCTAATAATCTTTAGTTTGGTTGCTATTAGAAGGAATTTAAAATGAGAGTTGTGTTAATATTTTTAGCTTTATTTTTCATAGCTTGTGATGATGAAAAAATTGATGAAAATTATTTAAACACTCCACTTAAATGCTCTATTAATAAAGATATATGCGAAAAAGATTTCAAAGGTAGAAAAATTAGTTTTGAAATTATTAATCGTCCGATAAGATTTATGGAAGAAACTAAATTAATAATTAAAGGCTTACCTAAATACGATAATCTAAATCTTAAATTATATGGGCTTAATATGGATATGGGTGTTATAAATGCCGAGCTTATTAGACTTGATAACGGAGATTATGTAAGTGAGTTTGTGGTAAGCACTTGTTTATTAAGCACTATGAGATATAGATTAGAATTATTTAATAATGATAAAAAAATAAAATTATTTATAGATTTTGATATGAAAAGGTAAAAATGAGAATATTATTAACCAATGATGATGGGTATGATGCAGCAGGTCTTCTAGCACTTAGAAAAAGGCTTAAAAAGATTAAAGATTTAGAAGTTTTTGTGGTTGCTCCTTGGAGCAATAAGAGTGCTTGTGCGCATTCGCTTACACTAAATCATCCACTAAGTTTTGTAAAAATTAAGAAAAATTATTATGCCTTAAAAGATGGCACACCAAGTGATTGCGTAAATCTTGCATTTTGCACTATTTTTAAGGATAAATTACCTGATTTGGTAGTAAGTGGGATTAATAATGGAGCAAACTTAGCTGAAGATATAACCTATTCAGGCACGGCGGCTGCTTGTATGGAGAGTGTGCTTTGTGGAGTGAATGCGATTGCTTTTTCTCAACTTTATGAAAAAGATATAGATTTTAAGCGTTCAAGTAAACTTGCTGTTAAATTAATCTTAAAATTACTTAAGCTTAATCCACTTAAAAAAAGAAGATTTTTAAATGTAAATTATCCAAGTTGTGAGAGTGATTATAAAGGTTATAAAGTTTGTAAGATGGGTAAAATGAGATATGAATTCTCAAGTAAAATATGTAAAAACCCTAGAGGATTAGAGTATTATTGGCTAGATAGCTTGTATGATTTAAGCAAGGTAAAAGCAAAAGATGATGATATTGATTATGTAAGACAAGGTTATGCAAGTATTACTCCAATTAAGCTAAATCTAACGGCTAAAAAAGAATTAAAAAAAGTAAAGAAATGGTTAGAAAATGAGTGAGAGATTTGCAAGAGCTAGATTATTATTTCAAGATAATTATGATAAATTGAGTTCAAAAAAAGTGCTAATTTGTGGGCTTGGCGGAGTTGGTGGTATGTGTTTTAGCTCACTTGCTAGAGTTGGTATTAATGTAAGTGGGATTGATAAGGATTATTTTGAAGCTAGTAATCAAAATAGACAATTACATTCTGAAAATATTGGACTTAGTAAGGCTAGTGTTTTTGCTGAATTTTATAAGGCAAATTGCTATGAGTTATTAATCACTAAAGAAAGCTTTTTAGAGTTTTTAAAAGATAAAGAATTTGATTTAATAATTGATTGTATTGATGATGTTAAAGCTAAATGCGATATAGCCGAAATTGCTTATGAAAAAGGCATTAGTTTTATTAGCAGTGGTGGGGCTGCAAAAAGAATTGACCCTTTAAAATTAAAGGTTGCAAATTGGGATAAGACCAAAATGTGTGCTTTAGCAAAAGCCGTTAGACTTGAGCTTAAAAAACGCAGATTTAAGGGTAAATTTAAAATGGCTTATAGCGAAGAAGAGCCAATGTGTGTTGGGCTAGGGTCTTTTATGGGAATGACTGCTTCTATGGGGCTTTTATTATCATCTTTAGCGATTAAACAATTATTGAAGAATTAAAGCCTAAAAAATTAGGCTTTTTTTAATATTTATAAGAGTTTTTTAAAGCTTGTTTTTGTCTTTTATATTCGTCTTTTATACGATTTTTTTCAGCTTTTAATTCTGCTTTTCTTCTTTTGTATTCGTCTTTACTCATACTATTTTTCATATCATTTAATTCATCAAGCTTGTCTTCAATCCTATCAATCTTACGCTCAGCTTCATCTTCTAATCTTTCAATAGTGTCTTTAATCTCATTTTTTCTAGTGTAATAATCATTATTATAAACACTACCACCACCACAATGTGCTCTTACATTTGCTAAAGCGTTTTCTAAACCTCTAACTCTATTAAAATTGCCATATTGTTTTGCATAGCTTAATTCACGCTCTAATTTGTTGATTTTATAAGAGCAATCTGCCATTGCAATGCTTGAAATTATGCCTAATAAAATTAATTTTTTCATATCTTCTCCTTATAATACTTTAAATCCGATTAATTCAATTTTATTGCTTAAAAATCTTTCTTCATCTTGCATATTTAGCATTAAATCAGTGCTTAGATATTTTTTATTATCATCAGCAAACACGCTAACGCTTACGCAATCTCCAAAAAGCTCCTTAGCCTTAATACAACCTAAGAAATTAGCCCCACTAGAAATTCCAACTCCAAGTCCGATTTTAGCTAGTTTTTGTGCCATTATAACGCTATCTATATCATTTACTATGATGATATCATCTAATTCATTTAGCTTTACAATATCAGGCACAAAACCATCTCCTATGCCTTGAATTCTATGCTCTGAATTTTCTCCAGGATTACTCATACTAGCACAGCCTTCAGGCTCTAATGGGCATATTTTTACTCCAAGTGGTCTTAATACCTTGCCAATTCCCATTATAGTCCCACCTGTTCCAACTCCTGCTACAAAGCAATCTGGCTTTAGGTTGTGTTTTTTTAGAGTGTTTAGAATTTCATTTGCAGTTTTTTCATGGGCTTTTACATTGCTTTCGTTTTCAAATTGATGAGGTAAAAATACATTGCCATTTTTTGCACTCTCATCAGCAAGTCTTACACTACCACTAAATCCACCCTCACAAGCACTAACTTCTCTTAATTTTGCTCCGTAACTTCTAATTATTTTCTTACGCTCTTCACTCATCCAGCAAGGCATAAAAATCTCAACACTAGCACCTATAAAAGCACCTAAAGCAGAAAAAGCTATACCTGTATTTCCACTAGTTGCTTCGGCTATACTCATACCAGCTTTAAATTCATTATTTTTAACAGCATTTTGCATAATTTCTAATGCCATTCTATCTTTAATAGAGCCACTTGGATTAAAATATTCTAGTTTAAAATAGCTTTTTGATTTTTTATTTTTATATAAATATTCAACTTCAACTAAAGGCGTGTTGCCAACTAATTTTGCATATTCTTTTAGTTTATTTTGCATATACTTTCCTTAATTAAAAAAACGCTTATTTTAGTAAATTAAAGTTAAAAATGAATTTAAAAATAATTTCAATAAAGATTATGAAAAATAATATCACTTTATTAATCAAAAATAATTATAATTTGTAAAATTATTATCAATAAAGGTTGGAAAATGTTTTCGTTTATTAAAAAACTTGCAAAATCAATTTTTGCACTTTTTAAAAAACCTAGAAAAGCTACAAAAACTCAAGTAATTGTAAGCAAGGCAAGTGAATTAGTGAATAAATTTATGCCTAAAAAAGAAGTAGAAGTTAAAGAAGTAAAACCTGATATTTTAAAAGAAATATCATTGTTTATTTTAAAAGAATTTGGATTTGGAAAATATATTAATTTTGCTTTAAGCTTTGCTAAGTTTTTAAAATAAATCATTACAATGCCCTTAAAGGATAGTAATGGTAGGGCAGGATAAAGTAAGAAAAATTTTTGATGAGTTTATAAAAGCAAAAGAAATTCCGCATAGTGTTTTTTATGGTCCAAGCGGGGTAGGTAAGACCACTTTTGCAAGATTTATAGCAAAAGAATTAAAAACTAATTTTTATGAGTTTGATGGTGCTAGTTTTAGCGTTGAAGAACTTAGAAAAGTTATTAAAAAAGATAGCCTTTTTAAGCCTGTTGTATTTATTGATGAAATTCATCGCTTAAATAAAGGCGTTCAAGATGTGTTATTAAAACCTTTAGAAGAAAATAATTTTTATTTTTTAGCTGCAAGCACTCATAATCCTTTGTATTCACTAAATAAGGCTTTATGCTCTAGGTTATTGTTTTTTGAGTTTATGCCATTAAGTTATGATGAATTAAAAGAGATTTTAGAACAAGCTCAACCTAATTTAAGCACAGAAATAAAAGATTATTTAATCAAATCAAGCTCAAACGATGCAAGAGCAATGCTAAATCTTTTAAGATACGCAAATGTTTTTAAAAATATCAGCCTAGAAAAGTTAAAAGCACTAAGACCAAAATATATTAGTAATAAAGAAGATGAGTTTTTACTAACTTCAGCCCTTATTAAAAGCTTAAGAGCAAGTGAAGTAAATGCAGCAATCTTATATCTTGCTAGAATGATAAATGCAGGTATTGATATTTTATACATTGCTAGAAGGCTTTGTATATTTGCTAGTGAAGATGTAGGTAATGCAAATCCAAATGCTTTAGTAATAGCTAATTCGTGTTTGCAAATATGTAAAGACATTGGCTTACCTGAAGCAAGAATTACGCTTTCTCAATGTGTAGTTTTTCTAGCTAATTCTAAAAAATCAAATTCATCTTATAAAGCAATCAATAAAGCCTTAGAATTTGTAAATAGCAATGAAGCCTTACAAATACCGACATATTTAGACAATAATCATCCTGATAAAGAAAAATACTATATTTATCCACACGATGAGCCAAACAAAACTCAAGAAATGGCTATTAATTGCCCTAAATTTTACGAAGATTACGGCATAGGATATGAAAAAAATTTCGCACTATGGAGAAAGGAAGGACTTTATAAATGTTAATAATTTCAACCGCAGGTCATATTGACCACGGCAAAACTTCATTAATTAAAGCTTTAAATGACTTTGATGGAGATAATACACCTGAAGAGCAAAAGCGTGGGATTACTATTGATTTGAGCTTTTCACACTTAGAGCATATCTCATTTGTTGATGTGCCAGGTCATGAAAGCTTGGTTAAGACAATGATAGGTGGTATTCAAAGTGAATACGCAATGCTTGTTGTAGATATTAACGAAGGGCTAAAAGCACAGACTTTAGAGCATATTTTTATCTTAAAAATTATGGGTGTAAAGAATATAATTTTAGTTTTAAATAAAATTGATTTATGCCAAGATATTGATGCTAAAAAGCAAGAGATTTTAAAGCAACTTGATTTTACGCCTATTAGAGTATTTTTAGTAAGTGCTAAAAACAAATTAGGCATAGATGAGCTTAAAAAATATTTATTGAGTTTAAAAGTTCCAAATTATGAAGATTTTGCTTTAAAAATCAATGTTGATAGAGTATTTAATGTAAAAGGCATTGGTCTTGTAGCAACGGGTATTTTAAAAAGTGGCAAATTAGAATGCAAAACTTATTTAAGCGATGAATTAGAAAATATTCAAATAAAATCAATTGAAGTTCAGCATAAAAATGTAGAAAGTGTAGTAGCACCTGCTAGGGTTGCTTTTGTCTTTAAAGGGAATTTAAAAGTAGGAAATATCATTTATTCTAAGGGTTATTTAAGAAGTGCAAATGAGATTTATACTACTTTAGAAGGTGAATTAAAGCACGATGAAAATGTATTGTTTTGTGCTGCCAATAAGCAAATTGAAGCGAAATTTTTACAATACGATAGATTTGCAAAATTTGTATTAAAAAAACCAATTGCTCTAAGTTTTAATGAGCCTTTTATAATCTTAAAAAATGCTCGTGCTGTTGCTGGTGGAGTGGTGTTAAATCCACTTACAGAGCCACTTAAAAAATCAAAAATGATTGAATTATTAAATGCTTTAGAACAAAAAGATTTTAAAAGTGCTTTTGATTTATTAAATCAAAATCATAGTTCAGGTTTTGGGCTTTTTTGTGCGCCGCAAAGATTTAATCTAAGCACGCAAAAAGCCTTAGAATACGCTCAAGAAGTAGGCGAGATAGTAGATTTAAATGGTGCTTGTGTATATGCAAAAAAAGCCCTAGAAGATACAAAAAACAATATAAAAGAGCTTTTTACTAAAAACCCTTATTCATTACAAAGTGCAAAAAGCTTAGAAAAATCATTAGGAATTGATGAGTTTTTGTGTGATTTGGCTTTAAAAGATTTAGATTTTTTAGAATTTAATAATGGTCTTTTTTATAAAAAAGGCGAAAAATTAGAAAAATTATTAGAAAATAATGAAGAAAAAATATATGATGAATTAAATTGCCTAACCCCAAAAGCTCCTTATAATATCTATGATGAGCTTAATTTAGATAGAAAAAGTGGTGATGATATTATGAAGAAATTATGTTCTCAAAATAAGGTAAAAAGACTAGCTCATAATTATTTTATTAGCACACAAGCACTTGAAGAATTTGTAAAAAACATAAGCCCTATTTTAAAAATAGGTGTAGGAGTGCAAGAACTTAAAAATGAATATGACTTAAGTAGAAAATATGCCATTGCTTTACTTGAGTATTTAGACACTTTAAAGGGTGTAAAAAATATTGACAATAAACGCTATTTAATGCAAAATTAAACTTTTATTTTTTTAAGGAGATTAGTATGAAAAAAATAATATTAGCAATGTCGGTTGTAAGCGCTTTAAGTGCTAGTAAAATTAGTGATAAAGTTATAGAATTTGTAAAAACAATTACACCAGAAAATATTCAAGTAGAATTAGTAAAAGTTGATAAAGTTCCTGATTCAAAATTTGAAATGGTAGAGTTTAATTTATTAAAAGATGGAGTTGTAGTTGGCTCTGATGTTTTCTTTAGTGATGGAGTTTATGGAACACCAACTATGCTTAATATGAAAGAAAGTATAGATTTAAAAGCTAGTTTTATGGCTAAAAAAGAAAAAGAAAAACAAGAGAAATTAAGCTTATTATTAACAGATTTTGTTAAAGAAAATCCTGATATGATTATTAATCTAGGAAAGCAAAATAGCAATACTGCAATGGTAGTATTTAGCGACCCTGATTGTCCTTATTGTAGAGAACATTTAAAAAATATAGAAGAAGATTTGAAAAAAACTAATATTAAATTTGTTTTAACTCCACTTCCAATGCACGAGAATGCTTTAGATAAATCGCTTAATATTTTTGATGAAATCAAAACAGCTAAAACTGATGAAGAAAAAATCGCAATATTAAGAAAATATTATCAAGATGGTGTTGAATACAAAAAAATTGACCAAGATAGAAAAAATGAATATGCTAAAAAGGTTGATGAAAAAGTATTTAATATGGGTGTAAATTATACTCCAGCAATTTTTAGTAATATAAAAGTTAAATAATTTTTAGAATTTGAAATGAGAGTTTCAAATTCTTTTTTTAGTTCTTCTTAAATTTTGTGAAAATATTTGAAGCTAATTTTTTTACATCAAATTCATTATAAGCTTTTTCTAAAGTATTTAATTCTTTTTTGATTTTTTCGTTTAGCTCGCTATTTTGAAATTTGATTAATTTTATATTTAGTAGTTGCTTGTTTTCTCTTACTAATCTTGCAAATTTAGCAAAATTATTATCAAGTTTATTATTTAAAATATTTTCAAGTGCCTTACCTGAAGCATCGTTATTTAGATTTGTCTTAATCATAGCTATAAAATCACGCTCAAGACTTAGAAGAGATAGTTTCATATTATCAAGTTCATTATCACTTAAGCTAACTTCTAAATCCTTTTTAAGCCTTTCTAAGATAGCAAATATACCTTCTAAAAGTCCATTTAATACTCCAGTCAAAAGCTCTTCAGCATAGCTTTGCCATTCATTTGCTAGTTCAAGTGCTGCTTTTAAGATAAGTTCAGCTGCATTAATTATTTTATCCTTATTAAACTTAGCATATTCAAGTGCGTTAATTAGCATAAAATTACTTATTAAAAAGCATCTTTCTTCTATCATCGCATTTGTTTCAAGAACATTTATAAAAGCATTTTGAGAAGTTTCGTAAAGAATTTGTAATGAGTTTGCTTCATTTAACATAAGTTCTTCAAGGTATTCTTTTTGAATATCATTTTGAACTACCTTACTTAGCTCATTAAAACTTGATTTTGTAATATTATAAAGCTCTAATTCTTTTGACTTTATCTCTTTTCTAATCATCTCAAGCTCATTTGTAAGAGTATAAATCTCTTGCTCTTTTATAGACATTTTTGCTCTTAAAAGGGCTTTTAAAACTATATTTTTATTCTCATTTGTAAGCGCTTCTAAATTCTCTAGCTCTTCACAATACTTGGTATATAATCTAGCGATTAATCCATCATCGTTTGAATTAATAAATTCTTTTTTTGCTTTTTCTTGTATTTCATTAAATAATATATTCTTCATAGTTTTTCCTTATAAAACAAATTTAGAATGTTTTTTAAGAGTAGAAAATAATTCTAATCTATAAGCTTCATTTGGCACTTCTAGGCTTAGGTTATAGCTTTTATAATTACTTGTAGATTTTGAACTTTCAATTTTTGCATTTTTAATATCTAGCTTTTTTACTAATTCATTTATATCATCATCTTTATCAAGTATTACTTTATAGCTCCAGTTGCAAGGATATTCTATCTTTAAATCAGCTTTAATTTCTTCTAAATTGACCACTTTTGCCTCCGTCTTTTTCTAATAATTTTATATCATCAATAACCATTGTTTTATCAATTGCTTTAACCATATCATAAATCGTTAATAAGCCTACACTAACAGCATTTAATGCTTCCATTTCTACACCTGTTTTTCCTTCGGTGATTACCACTGCATTTAGTCTAAAAGCAAATTCATTCTCAATTGGCTCAATATCTACTTCAACTTTACTAATTGGTAGTGGATGGCACATTGGAATTAAATTTGATGTTTGCTTAGCTCCCATAACAGCTGCAATAATAGCTGTATTTATTACCGCTCCTTTTTTAGCATTTCCGTTTAAAACTGCTTTAAAAGCTTCTTCGTTCATTGTGATTTTGCCACTTGCTAAAGCTCTTCTTTTAGTAATTTGTTTATCACTAACATCAACCATAGTAGGATTATTTCGCTCGTTTATGTGTGTAAGTTGCATTTTTTTCCTTTATTTTTGCTTAGATTTTAACAAATAATATAAATAAAATGGTATATTAGCATTTTTAATTTTATTAAGGAAAATTATATGGCTTACGATGATGATGAGTTTTTAGATTATGAAGATGACGAGTTAGATGGCTTTAGTGAATATGATGACTTTGATGATGAATTAGACGAATTTGACGATGAGTTAGATGAGTTTGATGACGAATTTGAGCAAGATTTTGATGATGAATTAAGCAGTCTTGATGAATATAACATATATGATGAAGATATGTATGATGACGATGATTATAGTTATGACGAGGCATAATGCGAGAATACGATAGTCAAAGAGTAGAATTTATACAAGAGCTTTATGATACCTATGAAGATATAAGAAATCATAATATTACCTTAAAAAGAATTTATGTAATTTTAATATTAACCATAATTATTACATTTGGTTTTTTAGGTATTACTATGCTTTTTGCTAAAGAATTTTTTATATCAAGTTTATATATTGTTTGTGCTTGTTTATTTTATGCCTTACTTTTAAATAGAAAGAAAAAATCAGTAGCAAGGTATCTTGACTGGTTTAGCTTTATGGGTGGTGGGGCATGTATAATCATTGCTATTTGTTGTAATATATATTTATATTCTATGGCAGGCGGGGCTCATTTATATATTATTTTGCTAGCCACTTTGATTTATATAATGTTTATAAATGATTCTAAAAAAAGATTATTGATAGCAAATATTACTTATTTAGTGCTATTAACTATATTTATATCTTTATTTTTAATTGATTATTATTTTTGGCATCCTTATTATAAGGAGAGTTTTTTTTCTAATTTATTATTTATAATTTCTGTTTTTGTAGTTTTTTCTAGCATAGTATTTAGCAACCATGTAGTAGGTCTAAAATCAATAGAAGATATAGAAAAATTATCTGTAAATAAAAGTCATATAAAAATAACTAAAAAAATACATACTAAATTCAATCTAATTGATAAAAAAGATTTCACACAATTGCTTTTACAAAGACAACAAAATCAATACAATAATCTTAATGTTTGTATATTTGAGATAGCTTTTGTTCAAAAAGACCAAGATTCATATTTTAAGAT
>NZ_JAHCZE010000050.1:0-12636 GCF_018501205.1 Campylobacter sp. 2018MI01
TTTTTAATGTTTATGGTAAAAATAAATAATAATATTAAAGATATAAAGCAGTAAATATAAGTGCTTTTAAAAAAGCTTAAAAAATCTAAATGAAAATATGTGAATATAAATAAATTTTGTGGATTTCCAAATGGGGTTAGCATTGAGCCAAGATTTGCTGCTATTGTTTGTAATATTATGATTTGCATAGTAAATTTTTTCGCTTTTAATTCTTTTAATAAATAAATACTAAAAGGCACAAAACAAAGCAACGCTACATCATTAGTAACTAACATAGAGCTAAAAAAACATATTAGTATTAGTAAAATTGCTATGGTTTTTAATTTGGTAATTTTGTTTAATACATAAAAGGCAAGTAGCTTAAATGCTCCTATTAATTCTAAGGATTTATTAACAGCTATAAACATAGAAAGTAGGGCAAGTGTCTTAAAACTTATAAAATCATATAAAGAATTTAAATAAGTAAAATTAATACCTTTAAAAATAATTAAAACAACAAAACTAATTAATGAAAGAATAAATGTAAATAGCATAAGTTTAATTCATTCCGAAAAACGGAATGAATATTAATAATCGTCTTTTTCGCTTACTTGATATTCAAGCTCTTCAATTCTATCTTCTAAACCATAAATAATCTCTTTTAATTTTTCAAGTTCCATAAAGATTTTATCGCTTGAGTTTTTATCACGATTATTGTTGAATTGTTTCATAATACCAAGTTCAGCTTTTAATTTTTCAATTTCATTTTGTAATTCTTCAACTTTACTTACTTCGTTAGACAATGTAGTTTCCTTTGATTTAGATTTAACAGCTTTATCTTCAACTACTTCTTTTTCTACTTTTTCAGCTTTTGTTGCAGTTGGTTTTTTTGCTACTTCTTTAGAAGTTTCTTTTTTACTTACTTCTTTTTTAGCAGTAGTTTTTTTAGCTGTTTGCTTTGTTTCTTTTTCGCTAGTTTTTTTAGTAGCCATTATTTCTCCTTTATATATTTAAAAACCGAATTGTAAAAGTAAATAGTTAATTATTACCTAAAAATTCGCTAATTTTTTTCTTAACATTCGCATTTGTTAAATTGCTTATTTCTCCTTTGAAATTACCATCTTTATCAATTATATAAAAACTTGAGCTATGGGCTACGGTGTATTCAGCAGCACTATCTTGATAAATATACTCATATTTTACCCCATAGTTTTTTGAAATTCTTTTAAGCTCATCTTCGCTAGGCACAAGTCCTAGTGAGTTTTTATAAAAATATTGCACATATTCATTTATATCATTTGCCGTATCTCTTTTAGGGTCAAGACTAATAAATAATATTTTTATATCATTTCTATTTAATTCATTCAAAGCTTTAGTGGCAATAGCTAAAGAAGTAGGGCATATATCAGCACACAATGTGTAGCCAAAGTAAATTAATAAATTATCTCCTTTAAAATCTTTAAGGGTATAAGTTTTATCACCTACTCCTTTTAAATTAAAATCATATTTATTATTAAAACAAGCAGTTAAGATTAATCCTAAAAAAATAAAAATAATTAGCTTTTTCATACTATCTCCTAACATCAAAATCTATAGATAAATCAAGGCTTTTATTGTCATTAAATAATTCTAATCTATATCTCATAGTATTTTCAGTACAAGCACTAAAAACAATATCTCCAATATAAGTATTATCAATCTTTTCAAATTCTCCTACAATATCTCCCATATACATATTAAGCCCATAAAGTCTTGCATTTAATTTGGGAAAATCTTCTAAATTTTTAATAATTACTTTTGTTTCTTCTAAGGTTTTTAGCGGTTTTGGACTTAAATCAAATATGATTTTTTTACCTTTATAATCTACTTCACACTCACTTACATTTAAATCGCAACTAAGTGGAGTTAATGTAGTGATTAACTCCCTTTTTTTAGAATTTGGATAAAAATAAAACAAACTTGCAAAAATAGCAATTATTACTAATAAAAATATTAATTTTTTCATTAATGAGCATGAATTATTGATTTTGCTGGAATGTCTTTTAATTCAACTTTTTCGCCATTACTAAAGCTTAGTTCTAAATTAAGTTTAGTATCTTCTTTAATGCTATCTTTAATATCCATTAGCATAATATGATAGCTTTTTGGTTTTAGTTCTAAAGTATCATTTGCCTTGATTGTTGCGTCTTGTATTCTAATCATTTTCATCATACCATCTTCGTGAATATGAGTGTGGATTTCTGTATTTTTTGCAAAATCACATTTAGCATCAACTAATTTTATATCTTCATTTGAGTTGTTTTTAATACTCATAAAAATAGCTGAATTTTTTGCATTTGGTGGGGTAATTTTAACATAAGGCTCACTTATTTCTATGTTGTTTGCAAATAAACTTGCACCTAAACTTAACGCTAATAATATCTTTTTCATTGAATTCTCCTTTTTAATAAAAACGATAAGGATTATAAATAAATTTTTCTTAATGAAAGCAATAATCAAAAAAACATTTTTGGTATTAACTTAGCTTTAAAATTACTTTTTATAATTAGTCCTTAACTTTTATAGGAGCTAATAGTGAAAAAAATCATAATTTTATTATTATCAATTTATTTATATTCAGACAATTTATTACAAATTTATTTAAAAGATGGCATAGGTGCAGTTGAAAATAAGCTTGAAGCTGGACTTAGTGATGTTAAGTTTTGGCAAACTCAATTGCAAGGACTTGATTTAAAATATGGATACTATAGTGATGATGCTATGGTGGTAGTAGTTGATAAAGATAAACAAAAATTAGTTTTATTTGAAGAAAAAAACAACAAATTAACACCTAAATTCGAGCAAAGTGTAATAACAGGTCTTATGGGTAATAAAGAAAGAGAAGGGGACTTAAAAACCCCTATTGGAGCTTATCAGGTTTTAAACAAAATGGTTCCACCTGATAATTATTATGGACCTTATGCTTTTGTTTTAAACTATCCTAATTTATATGATAAAGTTCGTAAAAAAACAGGCTCTGGAATTTGGATTCATGGTTTTCCACTTGAAGGCGATGTAAGATATGATGCTTATAAGACTAAGGGTTGTGTTGTAATGACTAATGATGTTTTGCTAGATTTTAATGGCATTGTAAATAATAAAAAAATATATGTATTAATCAATGAAAAAGGCGTTGTTAGCACAAATGCTGATGAAATTGCTTTAATATTGGCTAATTTATTTGATTGGAAAAATGCTTGGACTAACAATGATTATAAAACATATCTTAGTTATTATAGTGATGAGTTTATTAAATATGATGGCACGAAAATATCTGCTTTCAAGGAGCAAAAAAAGGCAATTTTTAGTAGAAAGCAGGATAAAACAATACAATTTAAAGATATAAATATAATTCCTTATCCTAATTTAGAGCAAAGAAAAATATTTAAGATTACTTTTTATGAAAATTATGCTACTTCAAGTTATACTTTTAATGGTGAAAAAGTTTTATATATTGAATTAGTAAATGGAAAAATGTCAATCTTAACGGAGCAATAATGGCATTTATCACAATTAATAAAGCAAATTATTTTTATAATTTAAATGAGTGCTTAAAAAAAGTTAGTAGCATTGATAAATTAATCATTATTTTAAAGGACAATGCTTACGGGCACGATATTAATATAATTAGTGATTTGGCTTTAGAATTTGGTATTAAAAATGTCGCAGTAAAAAACATAAATGAAGCTAGTATTATTCAAAATAAATTTAAAAATATATTAATACTATCTCAAATTCCAAAGCATTATAAAGCTTGCGATAATTATATTTTAGCTATTAATGATTTGAGTTATTTTGATTATTTAAATAATGAAGATAAAGTCGCTTTAAAACTTGATACTAATATGCATAGAAGTGGAATATGTGAAAACAATTTAGAATTAGCTCTAAAAATTATTAAAGAAAAAAAGCTGAAATTAGTATCAGCTTTCACTCATTATTCAAGTCCAAATAATATTAAAAATCAAAAACCACTTTATATAAAAATGTGCGAGTTTATAAAGAATAATTATTCTGATGAAGTGTTTTTTCACTCTGCAAATTCTAGCACTTTATTTTTAGATGAAAATGAATACGATAAGGCTGCTAGAGTAGGCTTAGCACAATTTGGGTATTGCGATGTAAAGGCTAATTTAAAGCCGGTTTTAAGTCTTTGGGCTGAAAAAATTAGCTCAAGAATTATTAGTGCTGGAGATAGTATTGGATATGATGAGATTTTTGTATCTAATAAGGATTTAAAAGTTGCTAATTATGATTTAGGATATGGAGATGGGCTTTTATATTATAAAGGTTTAAAAGAATTTAAATTAGCAAATAACGAACAAGTTTTAGGCAAAATCTCAATGGATAGCTTTAGTATTGAAGATACTAATAAAGAAAATATCTGCGTATTTAACGATGCTTTAAAATACGCAAATTATTTTAATACTAATGTTTATGAAGCTTTAGTTAGATTAAATCCAAGCATTAAAAAAATAATAATTTAATGCTTTTCTATAATTAATACATAAAGTTTTACAACTGATAAAAATAAAGCCAAAATAGCAGGCCCTAATATAACTCCCCAAAAGCCAAATGTAGAAATACCAGCAATCATTGCAAAAAATATCAAAAGCTCATTTACATTTGCTGGAGTTTTTAACAATTTTTCATTAATCCATCTAATTATTAATGGCTTTACAAAAGTATCTGCAATAATAGAAATCATAATAATTGAATAAAGTGCAATTATTATAGCATTTGCTGTATTGCCGTGAGAGTATTCATATAAACTAACAGGAACCCAAAGTAAAGCACCGCCTATTAATGGAATTAGCGAAGATATTGCATATAAAATACCCATTAAAAGTCCGTTATATCCAAAATACATTAAAAATACTGCAAATAATAAACCTTCAAAAACAGCAGTAATAATTACAGAATAAAACACAACGCTCATTACATTAGATACTTCACCTAATACATTTTCAAATTCACTTTTTTTAAGCGGCATAAGTTTTCTAAAAAATCCTACAAGTTCTACTCCATAATAATTTGCGAAGAAATAAAATATTATTATTAATATAAGTTCAGTAAAGAATTTAACACCTGATTTTGTAAAATTTGAAGCATAATTTAATATATTTTTACCTACATTATTTAAATCTATTTCATTTAAAGCTTCTTTTACTTTTGGCTCTATGTAGTCTAAATTGCTTGGTAAATTAAATTCTGCTGATTTTAATTTTGTAATTGTTGTTTGAATTTGAGCTATATCTAAGTCTTTAATTGAGCTTGCTAAAGAAAAGCTAGTGTATGCAAGTGGAGCAAAAAATAATAAAGACATCATAGTTGTTAAAACTATTGGAGCTACATATTTTCTTTTTGTTTTTATGAATATTTTATGATGAAGATTTGCAGTAGCAACTGCCATTAAAACAGCAATTGCAATAGTTAATAAAAAAGGTTTAAATAAATAAAGCAAACAACATAAAACCAATAAAACAATAGCTGTTATAAAATATTTAGCATTCATTTATTTAGCCTTTGTGGTAGGTGAATAATTTTTGGATTTAAAGCTGATAGATAAGGATTATTATCGTTAAAATCTCTTTTGTATATCATAAATTGGTCAGTTACAAAAAGTAGCCAATCTACTAATTCATCGCTAGCAGGACCTCTCATATCTCTAGCTTCATCTAAGACATCTTCAACAATTTTACAAATATTTACGAATTGATTAATTTTTAAAAAACCACTAGCGCTTTTCATATTATGAAACATTCTAAAAAGCTCATTTACTTTATTTTTATATTTATCTTCATCTTCAAGTGCGATAATAACAGGCTCTAAAGAATCGCAAAAAATATTAAAATGGGTCATAAAATCATCAACGATATCAAAATCAAATTCTAATTCTAATTGCCCTAAAAGTCCTAAATTTTTATTCATGTAATCACTCGTTTTTATATTTTGCTAAGATTATACAAATTATTTACAAACATTATTTAAGGTAAAAAATGGAAAGAATAGTTGAAATTGAACAATTTAAAGATGATAGCAAATATGAAATTAGCCTAAGACCAAGCACTTTTGATGAATATGTAGGTCAAAACAAAACTAAAGAGAATTTAAAAGTATTTATAAAATCAGCAAAGTTAAGAAATGCTCCGCTTGATCATACTTTATTTTTTGGCCCTGCAGGTCTTGGAAAAACTACTTTAGCAAATATAATTGCAAATGAAATGGGAGTAAATATCAAAACCACAGCAGCTCCTATGATAGAAAAAAGCGGAGATTTAGCTGCAATTCTTACAAATCTTGAAGATGGAGATATATTATTTATTGATGAAATTCATCGCTTAAGCCCTGCTATTGAAGAAGTTTTATATCCAGCGATGGAGGACTTTCGTCTTGATATTATAATAGGAAGTGGTCCTGCAGCTCAAACCGTTAAAATTGATTTAGCTAAGTTTTGCTTAATTGCTGCTACTACTAAAAGCGGTGGAATTTCAACTCCGCTTAGGGATAGATTTGGGATTAATTGTAGGCTAGAGTTTTATACCCCTGATGAACTTGCCTTAATTATTAGCAAAGCTGCTTTAAAGCTTGATATTACCTGTGATAACGACGCTAGTAAAGAAATAGCTAAAAGATGCAGAAGCACCCCAAGAATTGCCCTTAGACTTCTTAAAAGAGTTAGGGATTTTGCCATAGTAAATAATGAAACAAAAATCACTTTAAAAAGAGCTAAATTAGCGCTTGAGAGTTTAGGCGTAAATGAATTAGGTCTTGATGAGTGCGATTTAAATTATCTTGAGTTTTTATGCAAGGCTAAAAAAGCAGTGGGCTTAAATACTATTGCAGCAGCTTTAAGCGAAGATGAAAGAACTATTGAAGATGTAATCGAACCTTATTTAATAGCAAATAATTACATAGAAAAAAGTGCAAAAGGAAGGGTAGCAACCACTAAAGCTTATTCGCTTTTAAGATTAAGCGGTTATACACCTTCTTTATTTGATATAAATTAAGAATTAAATTCTTAATTTATTTTTATACTAAATCTTTTTCTTTTGCTAATTTTAAGGCTTTAAAAAATACATTTAATTCTTCAATATTTCCTACGCTAATTCTGTTAAATAAAGGATAATTATGTATTTTTCTACCTACTTTAACGCCGTTTTCTAGCATAAAATTATGATAATTTTCACTTTTTATTTTATGTAAAATAAAATTAGCATTAGATTTAAAATAAAAAATATCCAATTCATTTAAAACCTGCTCTAATTTAGCCTTATTTTCTAAGGTCATAGCTCTTGTTTTACTTACAAATTCTTCATCTTTTAAAGCATTTATAGCACAAAATAAAGCATAAGCATTGATATTGTCTATTAAAATAAACTCATCAATAAAAGAAAGCAATTCATTTTCAGCAATAGCATATCCTATTCTAAGTCCTGCTAGAGCATAGATTTTAGAAAAGGTTCTAGTAATTATTATATTTTTTTGACATTTTTTAATACTTACAAAATTAGCATTGTATTCAGCATAAGCTTCATCTAAAATCATATAAGTATTATCCTTACAAATTGAGCATAAATACTCTAAATCATTTTGGCTAAGCTCTTTTGCACTTGGGTTGTTTGGATTGGTAATGTAAATTAAATTATATGAGTTTTTTAATGGTTTTATATCATTTACATTTAGGATAAAATCATCTTTTAAATAAATATAAGTGATTTTTACTTTTAAAGCTTTTGCAATGCTTAAAACCAAATCAAATGTTGGCATAGGAACTATTAAATTAAGCTCTTTATTTTCGCTTTTTGCTCTTGCATTTAAAGCACAAATTGTTCTATAAATGATATCGCTTGAGCCACAACCTAAGCTTATGTTATTTGATTTTACATTATGCTTTTTGGCTAGTTCTTCTTTTAGCAAATACTCGCTATCGCAAGGGTATTTACACATTAAATCATAATCATTCATAATGCTTTTAAAATCGTGCTTTATTAAGGTATTTTCATTATTTGATAAATCAATCATCTTTTAACTCCTTGTTTAAATAATTTGCCAATTTTTTTGCACTAGCAAATGCAAAATGTATATTAAATCCGCCTAAAATCCCTGCTACATTTAAACATTCACCTATGAAAAATAAACCTTTATTTCCTAAGCTTTCATAATGCTCATTTAGGCTTTTTAGACTAACTCCACCTTTACAAACTTCTGCTTTATTAAAGCCTAGATTTCCTGCTGGTGCGAACTCATAATTATATAATTTATTTATAATCTCTTTTTCTTCTAAATTATATTTATTCATTGCTTTATCGCTTAAATTATTTGCGTTTAAGTATTCTTTAATAAAAGCTTTAGGTAAAGATAAATGCGTGCTAGCTTGCTTTAAACTACTAAAATCTATTTTAAAATCATTTAGAAAATTAATTTTGATTTTGCCTTTAGTCCAAAACAATGAAGCACTCAAAACCACAGGGCCACTAATACTTTTATGGGTAAATAACATAGAACCTTTAAAAGTATCATTAATGCAAACTTCAATGCTAATTCCACTAAGATTTTTCATAAAAAACTCATCTTTTTGTAAAGTAAGTGGCACTAAAGCAGGTAAAAACTCGCTAAATCCTATTTGAAATTCTTTTGCAATTTTTAATGCAATATCGCTTACTCCTAAAGTAGCAAAAGAAATTCCACCGGTAGCAATTACTACATTTTTAGCTAAAAACTCGCCTTTATTTGTGATGATTTTATAAGAATTATTTACCTTTTCTAAGCCTAAAACTTTAGTATTTAGCATAATTTTTGATTTATTTTGACTTAATAATCTATCAAGTATTAACGAAGAATTAGGAGCAAAAAACTGCTTATTTCTAATTTTATTAAACTTAATTCCTTTAAAAAAATTAAGATTATCTTGATAGCTAAACTCATCTAAACTTTGCTTTAATTTATCATAATCATCGCATAAATACGATTTAATATTGATATTTTCATTCGTTACATTGCATTTGCCACCACCACTTATTAAAAGTTTTTTAGCAACGGCGTTATTTTGCTCTAAAATTAAAGCATTTTTTTTCAAATTAGCAGCCAAAAATAATCCCGCTGCTCCAGCTCCAATAATTATTAAATCTTTAATGGTTTGTCCTTTTGGTATTTTTATTACTTATAATACTAAAAATTATAAAGGATAGATAATGAAAATAATAATTGCGAGTTCAAATAGTGGTAAATTAAAAGAATTTAAAGAATTATTAACAAATTGTGAGCTTTATTTAGCAAGTGATTTTGTTAGTGATTTTAATCCTATTGAAAATGGAAATAGCTTTAAACAAAATGCAAAAATTAAAGCAAAAGCATTGTGGGATAAATTAAGCGAAGAAGATAAGAAAAATTATGCAGTATTAGCTGATGATAGTGGTCTTTGCGTTGAGGCTTTAGATAATGCTCCAGGCATTTTTTCTGCTAGATACGCAAATGATTTTAGTGATGAAAAAGATGCTAAAAATAGAGAAAAATTACGCCTTGAATTAACAAAAATTGGAGTTGATTTTAGTAAGGCTAGTTTTGTTTGCGTTTTATGCTTAATCACTAATTCAAAGATAGAATTTGCAAAAGGCGTTTGCGATGGAACGATTAGTAAAATAGAAAGCGGTAATAATGGTTTTGGCTATGATAGTATGTTTATTCCTTTAGGATTAAGTAAGACTTTTGCAGAGCTTAGTCAAGATGAAAAAAATAAAATTAGCCACAGATTTAAGGCTTTAGAAGAATTAAAAAAGATTTTTTAAATTCTTATTAATTTTTATTAATTAATAAATTGAAAAACTAAAAGAATGAAATAATTTCATATTTAATTTAAAAAACTATATTATAAAATGTATCTATAATTGACACTATAGTTTAATAGTAAATATATGAGCTTTAAAGAAAGATTAAGCTATTTAACTAATAGAATGAGTGAGATAGGTAATCAAAGTGCATTTAGTCAAGATACTAAGGCTTTAAATAATCAATTAGGAGCAGGTATTGATAATGTTGAAGATAAAACTCAAATGGTTGATACTAAACCAATAGAAAAAAGAGTAGAAAGAAGAGAAAATGAGGTTAGTAATCAACATAAAAAGATTCAAAACACTAATGTAAAAGACACTACAAATATAGTAAATTTAGCAGATAGTGGAATGAGAATAAAATCAGTAAATGGAGTTGAAGGACTTTACGATAAAAATGATAAATTAATTCATAGTAGAGCAGAAATTGAGCAAAAAGGACAATGGGTATTCTATGAAAAAGGAGATATAAATGGTAAATATCTACAAGTTGGCGACCAAAGGTATGTATTAGGTAGCAATGCTGATAAGATGAAAGAATGGGCTAATTCTGCAATCAATAAGAAATTTTAATATTACCAACCCTAAAAAAGGGTTGGGTATATCAACTTTTATGAAAAATATTTCCTGGAAGATCTTCAAAAATAATACCTGTAATTGGGTCGTCTATAAAATTAGTATCTTCAAGCCAATCACAATCGTGTAAATTATTATTTTTACTATCATTAAAAGGCTCATTATCCCACATAGGTAATTTCGTAAATACATAATCTACAATACCATTAATTTTATCTCTAAGACCATTTAAAAATAACATAAAAAACGATAAAATTACATAAATAACACCGATAAAAGCTAAATAATATTTACAAGTATTCATAGCATTATCAATAACACTTATATTGCTAAAATCAATATGTCCTAATTTTATAAAATCAGTAATACAAGCAAGTCCTAAATTCCAAGCAAAAACAAATAAGCAAGGTATGAACGCTAACCACCAAAGGCTAAATTGAAAAAATCTTACTTCACTTTTCCAAATAGTTTTTTTCATATATTTTACTCCATAAAATTATTTTCATACTATAATTATAGTATAAATTTACTTAAAATAAAATAAGCATTTGTTTTTAAAACAATAGTTATTTAATATATGATATAATAATTCAATTTTTTTTAAAAATGGCAACTTCTTAGAAGTTAGGTTTAATGGTTCAACCTTGCCATATAGGTATCATTATATCTATAAACAAAAACCATTTGTTTATTTTATGTTCCTTAGGGGATACAATATCCTCTAGGAATATTGTATTTTTGCCACCCCTTTCGGAACTAGAAAGGAAAAATCATGGCAAATTTTGAAAAAAATTTAACAAGGCAACAAATTGCCTTTATTAGAAGAGCTAGAGCTGAAGCAAAAGCTAGAGCTTGGCTAATAGATAAAAATGGGTTATGCACACATATTCCCAAAAATATGGCTTTAGTGCCATATAAAGAAAAAAATGAAAAAGCAACCAAAGAAAAAGAAATATTAGGTGTTACAAATAACCCTAATTTGCAATTTCTTTTAGGAATAGGATTTATAACAATCCTATATTTAATAGGTTGTTATTTAAATAACCTTGAAAGAACTGAGTTCTTAAACTCAGCACTTGAGGTTATTGCTAGATAATTTTCTTCCACATGCAAATTATTTTCAATCATTTTTTAGCATTGTCAATGCTTGTATAGTGGAGTTTTTTACTCACACGACTTCGGTCGTGTTGGGTATGAATTTAAATAAGCCCATTTGGGGAGAAAAACCCCAATGGGTAATTATTCTCCTAAAAATGAGTTTATTTAAATTTATTTTTAAGGAGAAAAAAATGGCAAATGAAATTTTGTATTTTTGCTTTAAAGTTAGTGTCGTAACACTAGCTACTGGATTAGCGTTTGCTAAGTTTTGTAGTTGGTGTATAGCACTAGCTTTTTAAACACAAAAAAGGTAGGTCAGACACCTGTGTTCCACGATAACGGCGTGGTTTAGGTCTGAAATTGTTGCCCCTATGGGAATAATATTCCCATTATGGGTGTTATTTTTCCTTTTGGGGTTGGTTTTTAATGTTTTAATTAACTTTTAAAAGGATATAATCATGAAAAAAATTTTAAAAAAGTATATTTTTTCAAACAAATTTGTTTTAGAAAATATATCAAGAAGTTGCTATGGTTTTAGTGTAGCTTTTATGATAGCAATTATTGTTGCATTTGTATTTAGGTCAGATTCTGCATTTAATCTTTATACAATATGCTTTTCAATAACAGGAAGTATGATAATGTTTATCTTAGGAATTGTTATAGATAACATAAGAAAGGATATACAATGATTAACGCATATGTAATTATGGGTTTTATAAGCATTATAGGATTAATTGGAATTTATTATTCATTAGACTATCTAAAAACAAAAAAACAAGAACAAAAATAAGTTTCTTTTTTGGCTAGGTATCAAAGATACATTAGCTTTATGCTAATTGTATCTACCTAGCATATTTTTATAGCTTGATTTAATCAGCTTTTTTATCTACAAAAATATATTTACCTTTTATGTATATAATTATATTACTTGGAAAGAATAAAGGTTTCTAACCTTGAACTACATAATAGCTAATATGTGGTTCTACTTCTTAATTTTATTTCTGATAAATAGGTGTCTTTGTTTTATATCTGTATAGATTATCTTTGATATTTTTGATATATAAAAATATTTTTATTGCAAAAATATATATTATAAATTATGTATTATATATAC